>JBFXDF010000054.1:0-18267 GCA_050181375.1 Alphaproteobacteria bacterium | reverse complement strand
TCCACCCCGTAGCGGGCCGACCATGGATCGAGCGAGATTGTCTCGGCCTCGGCCGGCGGCGCGTCCGCGGCAACAATTTCGATTGTTTCGGCGGCGACCGGCATCGCGGCCTCCGCGTCCGCGCTCTCCTCCTGGCGCTCCTCGCGATGCTCGTCCCGGCGCGGCCGCAGCCGCCCGCCGCGCCGGCCGCGCCGGCGCCTGCGGTGTTCCGCTTCGGTCTCACCGTCAGGCGGGGCCTCGACCTGCTCCTCGCGTCCGTTGCCGTCCGCCTCGACGCCCTCCGGCACCTCCTCGGCCCCGGCGGAGGCCGCATCGCGGCGCGTCTCCCGCGGCTCATCGCGCCGCCGCCGCCGGCGACGCCGTCTGCGGCCGCGCTCTTCGTCAGCCGCACGGTCGCGTTCGGAGCTACCCGCCTCGCCGCTCTCAGCCGTGCCGGGTTCCGTCCCGGCCGCGAGTTCGGTTTCGGCGTCCTCGCTCTCGTCTTCCTCTTCAACTTCCGAGAAGACCGGCGCCTGGATCGGCCGCACCGGAGGCGCCTCTCCGGCGCTGTACGCCCGCAGGCGTTCGAGGCGAAAAGCCGGCGGGATCAGCGAATCGTCGCGTGCGACCATGACGTGAAACGTGTAGCGGCTCTCGATCTGGTTCAGCGATTCGCGCTTCTGGTTCAGGATGTAAAGCGCCACCGTGGTCGGCACATAGATGCAGATTTCGGCCGAGCGGCGCCGGATACCCTCCTCCTCGATAGAGCGCAGAACGTGCAGCGCGGTCGACTCGACCGAGCGAATAAACCCGGTGCCGCCGCAATGCGGGCAGGGCTGGGTCGAGGTCTCGGTCAGCGACGGGCGCAGCCGCTGCCGCGACATTTCCAGGAGGCCGAACGGGCTGATGCGGCCGACCTGGATGCGCGCCCGGTCATTCTTCAGCGCTTCCTTCAGGCGGCGCTCGACGGCGATCTGGTTGCGGTGCTCCTCCATGTCGATGAAGTCGATGACGATCAGACCCGCGAGATCGCGCAGCCGCAGCTGGCGCGCGATCTCGTCGGCCGCCTCGAGGTTGGTGCGCAGCGCGGTTTCCTCGATGTTGCGCTCGCGCGTCGAGCGCCCGGAATTGACGTCGATCGCGACCAGCGCCTCGGCCTGATTGAAGACGAGGTACCCGCCCGACCGCAGCTGCGCGACCGGCGAATGGATCGCATCGATCTGGCTCTCGACCTGAAAGCGGTGGAACAGTCCGATCTGCGGATCGCGGTACGGTTGCACCCGCTTTGCGTGGCTCGGCATCAGCGTGCGCATAAATGCCTTGGCGGTGCGGTAGCCCTCCTCGCCCTCGACCAGAACCTCGTCGATGTCGCGCGTATAGAGATCGCGGATCGAGCGCTTGATCAGGTTGCCTTCTTCGTAGATCAGCGCCGGCGCCGTCGAGCGCAGCGTCAGGTCGCGGATCTCGTTCCACAGCCGCAGCAGATATTCGTAGTCGCGCTTGATCTCGGCCTTCGACCGCTCGGCGCCGGCGGTGCGGACAATGACGCCCATGCCCTCCGGGATGTCGAGTTCCTCGAGGATGTCCTTAAGCCGGCGCCGGTCGGTGAGACTGGTGATCTTGCGCGACACGCCGCCGCCGCGATTGGTGTTCGGCATCAGCACGCAATAACGGCCGGCCAGCGACAGGTAGGTGGTCAGCGCCGCCCCCTTGTTGCCGCGCTCCTCCTTCGCGACCTGGACCAGCATGATTTGGCGGCGTTTGATGACCTCCTGGATCTTGTAGTGCCGCATCGGGTGGCGGCGGCGCCGCTCCGCCGCGTCGTCCTCCTCGACCTCGTCGACCTCGTCGCCGCCCAGCGTCTCGACCGTATCGGGCACCACGTCGCCATCGGCGCCGTTGCTGTCGTGTTCGCCGTCGGCGAATTCCACGGAGTGGTCGTGGCCGTCACTGTTGCCGGGCGCCTCTCCTTCCCGGTCGTTCGGTTCACCATATTGTTGCTGCCCGGTTTCGCCGGCCGGTTCCGCGCCCTCCGTTTCCGGAATTTCCAGCGCAACAGCCGGTTCCTCGGCGGCGCGCAGCGCTATCGTCGCCGGTTCACGGCCCGCATCCGGTGTATCGCCGCACTCCTCGTCGCTTGCCGCCGGTTCGCCGGCCAACTCCGGCAGTGCGGTCCGATCCGGCTGCGGCACGGAGATCGTCGGCGCCTCGGCATACGGCGACTCCGTAACCGGTGCCGCGAACTCGGACCGAGCATCGAATTCGGTTGACGTCGGCTGTTCGAAAAAGGACGCCTCCGCCGTCAAGATCGCGGATTGCGGTCGAGCGTCCGGCTCCACGATCATGGCAACGTCGGCCGCGGCGTCGCCTCGATCATCGGCCGCCGGCGTTGACGAGTCGTCCCGGAGCGGGTGATCCGATGGTCTGGGCTCCCAGCGATCGTCCTCACCGGAGGCGAGGACTTCTTCCGCCGACTCCTGCTCCGCCGCCGCTTCGCCGTGCGATTCGTCGCCGGGCGCATCGTCCTCATCTTCGGTCGGAGGCACTGCCACCGGCTCAGGCAAGGCGGACGCAAGCGGCACGCCGGCATCATCGGAATCAGCCGCGCCCGGGTCGCCGGCGTCGCCATTGTCACGATTGTCGTGGGTGCGGTCCCCGCTTTCGTCCGACGATCCGGCGGCGGCGTGCTGACGGTCGCTGACCGGGATGCGGTAGTAATCGGGATGGATCTCGCTGAACGCCAGGAACCCGTGGCGGCTCCCGCCATAATCGACAAAAGCGGCCTGTAGCGAAGGTTCAACTCGGGTTATTTTCGCGAGGTATATATTCCCTTTGACCTGCCGTTTCGTGGATGATTCAAAGTCGAATTCTTCAAGACGGGTGCCGGAAAGGACGACTACCCGGGTTTCCTCTGGGTGGGTGGCATCGATAAGCATGCGCTTCGGCATTGGGGCAGAACTCCCAGGCGCGCGGCCAGCGCTGCTGTCGAGCGGCCGGCCGGCGACGCGGTACTGTGTGGAAAAAACCTGTGTGCTCTAAGGCCGGGAGCGTTTGGGACCATCACGTCGCGCAATTCCTTGGTCGGCGTCGCGTCGGCAAACACGCCCGCCCGGTTCGTACGATCTGCATCGCCCGACGCTGCGACCCGGCGCGGCCGGCAATGGCTTGCCGATAATGCGGGGGTGCCAGCCGCAACGTCGCCGGGCCGGGCCCGGCTGGCGGTTTCGCCCCTGCAATGTATCTACCGACAGCCGTCATCACAATGTTTTCCTGGGCTCCGGCGCGCATCCGGCGGCGCGGCGGTGCGACATACGCGAAAGCTTTGGCCGAATTGCGCGCGCCGGTCGCAAAAACAGCCTTGGAATAGCCACGAAGCTCGGCGCATAACCGCGCCAGCCGGGCGGGGGACGCCTCCGGCTGCCGATAATGCGAAATCAAGACGCACCGTTGCGCATGCTCGTAAGACTTTTTCGGCTCCTGTTTTTCTGCGCGATCCTGCTGGCGGTTGCCGGCGCCGGCGCGGTCGGGCTGGCGATCTGGCATTTCGGCCGTGATCTGCCCGATTACCAGCAGCTGGCCGATTACGAACCGCCGGTCGCGACCCGCGTCTACGCCGGGGACGGTCGCCTCCTGGCCGAGCACGCCGCCGAGCGCCGGGTGTTCGTACCGATAGCGGCGATCCCGAAGCGGGTCGTCGACGCGTTCCTGTCCGCCGAGGACAAGAATTTCTACATGCATCGCGGCGTCGATCCGATCTCGATGCTGCGCGCCGCACTGACCGATCTCGCGCGCTGGGGCAGCAACCGGCGGCCGGTCGGCGCCTCGACGATCACGCAGCAGGTCGCGAAAAACATGCTGCTGTCGAACGAGATTTCGATCCGGCGCAAGATTCGCGAAGCACTGCTGGCGACCCGTATCGAGCAGGCGCTATCGAAGGACCGCATCCTCGAATTGTATCTGAACGAAATCTATCTCGGTTCCGGCGCCTACGGCGTGGTCGCCGCGGCGCTGACCTACTTCAACAAGTCGCTGGACGAACTGACGCTTGACGAGGCGGCCTATCTCGCCGGCCTGCCGAAATCGCCCAACAACTACAACCCGACCCGCTTTCCGCAGGCGGCCAAGGCCCGCCGCGACTGGGTGCTCGACCGCATGGAAGAGGACGGCGCCGCCAGCGCGGCCGAGATCCACGCGGCGAAGGCGGTCCCGCTGCGGCTGCGGCGGCGCGAGGAGGCCGAGATCGTGGCAGCACCCTATTTCGCCGAGGAGGTGCGGCGCGAACTGTTGGCCCGATACGGTGAAAAGGCTCTCTATGAAGGCGGTCTCGTGGTGCGCACCAGCCTCGACCCCGCGATGCAGGAAGCGGCCGACAAGGCGCTGCGCACCGGTCTCATTGCCTATGACCGGCGGCGGGGCGGCTGGCGCGGCGCGGTCGGCCATATCGATCCCGGCCCTGACTGGGCGGCTCGGCTCGGCAACGAAAAGGCGCCGGCCGGCGCCGCTGTCGCCGGATGGCAGCTCGCGGTTGTGCTGCGCACCGATGCCGACGACGCGACAATCGGGTTGAATGGCGGCCAGACCGGGCGGATTCCGTTTGCCCAGATGCGGTGGGCGCGACCGCTGCTCGACAACGGCACGCTCGGCGCGGCCCCGCGCAAACCGGCCGACGTGGTCGCCTCGGGCGATCTGGTGCTGGTCGAACGGCTGAGCGACGAAACCGGCAAGCCGGCCGCGCCGAAAAAGACGGCGGCAACACCGAATGCCGCCGGCCCGAGGCAAAACGGTCCGCTTTACGACCTGCGCCAAATCCCCGACGTCTCGGGCGCGGTCGTCGCAATCGACCCGCATACCGGGCGCGTGCTGGCCATGAGCGGCGGCTTCAGCTTCGAATTGAGCCAGTTCAACCGCGCGACCCAGGCCAAGCGGCAGCCGGGATCGTCGATCAAGCCGTTCGTATACCTGACCGCCCTCGAAAACGGGTTCACGCCGACGACAATGGTCGAGGACGCGCCGGTATCGATCAGCCAGGGCCCCGGCATGCCGCCCTGGACGCCGTCCAACTACAGCAGCGACAGCTTTCGCGGGCCGACGCCGCTGCGCGTCGCGCTCGAAAAATCGCTGAACACCGTAACGGCGCGGCTCGCGGCGGCGCTGGGCATGGAGAGGATCGGCCAGACCGTCGAGAAATTCGGCATCATGGATCATATGCCGCGGCTTTACGCGATGGCGCTCGGCGCCGGCGAGACAACGCCGCTGCGCCACACGGCGGCCTACGCCATGATCGCCAACGGCGGCAAGCGCATCACGCCGACGCTGATCGACCGCATCCAGGACCGCTACGGCCGCACGATCTTCCGCGCCGACCCGCGGCAATGCGATGCTTGCGCCGAGACCGAATGGAAGGGCCAGCCGGTTCCGGACATTCCCGACAACCGCGAGCAGATCGCCGATCCGGGTTCGACGTTTCAGCTGATGACGATGCTCGAAGGCGTCGTGCAGCGCGGCACCGGCACCGCGGTCAAGGCGATCGGCAAGCCGGTCGCCGGCAAGACCGGCACGACCAATGACTGGCAGGACGCCTGGTTCGTCGGCTTCACGCCCGACCTCGCGGCCGGCGTGTTCGTCGGCTACGACGACCCGGCCTATCTCGGCTCGAACGAGACCGGCGGGCATCTGGCGGCGCCGATCTTCCGCGATTTCATGACGGCGGCGCTGAAGGACGCGCCCGCCAAGGAATTTCGCATGCCGCCGGGCTTGCGGATGTACCGGGTCAGCCCGGCCACCGGGCTGCCGGCGACGGCCGGCGAGCCGGCCATCTGGGAGGGCTACAAACCCGGCACCGAGCCCGGCTGGAACCCGATGCCGGAACTGCCGCGGCCCGGCCGGCCGGTTGCGGGCGAACCCGCGGACCGGGAGGCGCCGGACACAATGGCGGGGACGCCGGTCGCGGGCGCCGCCGCCGGCAGCCTTCCCGCCGCCCCGAGCGCCGAAGCGCCGGCGGGCGGCACCGGCGGACTTTACTGAGAGTGGCGTTCGTCCGGTGGCCGAGAGCGGAGCCACTTTTCCGCCGCCGCGGGCCTCGCTAAATGGATAGCGGGCCTCGCTAAATGGATATCTGCATTCGCCGGATCACTTCCGGCATCGAAGGAGAACGAGCTTATGCGCGCCGAGACACAGGCGGTCGTCGACGACATCAGAAAGTCGTTGGCGCTGCTGAGGAGGCATCTTTGACTGGGACGTCGCGAACCGGCGTCTCGCCGAGCTGAACGACCGGGCCGAGGATCCCGGGCTTTGGGACGATCCGGACGAGGCGCAGAAGGTATTGCGTGAGCGCACCCGGCTCGAAAAGGCGATCGAGGGCTACAGCCGCATCGAGCGCGACCTCGGCGACGCGGTCGAGCTGATCGAACTCGGCGAGGCCGAGGACGATCAGGGTGTCGTAACCGACGCCGAAAAGCTGCTGGAGGCCTTGCACGAGGAGGCGCGGCGCCGCGAGGTCGAGAGCCTGTTGTCGGGCGAGGCCGACGCCAATGACTGCTATCTCGAAGTGCATGCCGGGGCCGGCGGCACCGAGGCGCAGGACTGGGCCGAGATGCTGCTGCGGATGTATGTACGCTGGGCCGAGCAGCGCGGCTACAAGGTCGAATGGCTCGAGGAGAGCGAGGGCGAGGGCGCCGGCATCAAATCGGCGACCGTCAGGATCACCGGTCCCGACGCCTATGGCTGGCTGAAGACCGAAAGCGGCGTGCACCGCCTCGTGCGCATCTCGCCATTCGATTCGAACGCGCGGCGGCACACGAGCTTCGCGTCGGCCTGGGTTTATCCGGTGGTCGACGACAAGATCGAGGTCGAAATCAACGACAAGGATCTGCGCGTCGACACCTACCGCTCATCGGGCGCTGGCGGGCAGCACGTCAACAAGACCGACAGCGCGGTGCGCCTGACGCATTTCCCGACCGGGGTCGTCGTCGCCTGTCAGAGCGAGCGTTCGCAACATCAGAACCGTGCGCGCGCGATGGCGATGCTGAAGGCGCGGCTCTATGAGCTGGAACTGCAGAAGCGCGAGGCGGCGGTCGACGCGATGAACGCCGCCAAGACCGATATCGGCTGGGGCCACCAGATCCGCTCCTACGTGCTGCAGCCCTACCAGATGGTTAAGGACCTGCGCACCGGGGTCGAAACCGGCAACCCCTCGGCCGTGCTCGACGGCGACATCGACCGTTTCCTCGCCGCCGCTTTGGCGCAGCGCATCGAGGGGTACAAGCCGTCGGCGTAACCGCGGAGATTTCCTGCTTTGGCGGCGCCCGGAGCAGCGATTCCCACGCGGAGCGGGGAAGGCAGGCGATCGGAAGGCCGGCTCATCCCTGCCGAGCGGCCGCGGCCGCGGCGGCGGGAGGCGCGCGCAGATAGGGCGCGGATTTCGCGCCGAGCGCCCGCCAGGTGCCCGCGAGGCCGAGCACGATGGTCAGCCCGACCGCGCCCGCCGCGGTCAGCAATAGCGGTCCGGGCAGGAACGTCCAGCTCGCGCGCATCGGGCCGGTGACAAGCGCCCAGGCCGCGAGCGTCCCGACACCGCAGGCAATCGCAGCCGTCACCAGCCCGAGCAGCAGGTGCTCCACGAGAAACATGCCGACGACAAACCCCGGCGTCGCGCCAAGCACCTTGAGCAATACGGAATCGTAGACGCGCCGGTGATGACCGGCGGCGATCGCGCCGCCAAGAACGAGCACCCCGGCGGCCAGCGTCACCGACGCGATGACGCGCACCGCTTTGCCGATCCGTTCGACGACCCCCGCCACCGCCGCGAGCGCCTCGCGCACCGGGATCGCGGTGACGTTCGGAAATTGCCCGGTGACCCGGGCCGCGATGCGCTCAGCGTCGGCCGGTGGCGCGTACACGGCGGCAAGATGGGTCTGCGGCGCCGCTTCGAGCGTGCCGGGGGCAAAAACGATCGCGAAATTGATGCCGAGCCGTGCCCATTCGATCCGGCGCAGATTGGTGATGCGCCCCGTTATCTCGCGACCAAGCAGATTGACGGTCAGCGTGTCGCCGACCGCGAGCCCCATGCCGTGCGCCAGCTCGGAATCGAACGAGATCAGCGGCGGGCCGCGATAATCGGAGGGCCACCAGTCTCCCGCCACGATGCGCGAGCCTCTCGGCGGCGCGGCGGCGTAGGTCAGACCGCGTTCGCCGCTCAGCGCCCATCGCGCGTCCTCCGCTACCTCGGCCTGTTCGACCGGCGTGTCGTTCAGCCGCGTGATGCGGCCGCGCAGCATCGGGACCTCTTCCAGCCGAGCGCCCGCCACGGCGTCGACAATGCGCTCGAACCCGGCGAGCTGATCCGGCTGGATATCGACATAAAAATCGGCCGGGGCGCCATCGGCCAGGCGCTCGCGGATCTCGACCGCGAGATTGGCTTGAACCAGCGCGACCGCGATCATCACGCTGAGGCCGATGCCGAGCGAGACGACGATCCGCGCCGCCGGGCCGCCGGGACGGTGCAGATCGGCGAGCGCCAGACGCAGCAGCGGGCGTCGCGGGCTGGGAGCCCGGCGCGCGGCGGCTGCCACGAACCACGCGGCAAGCCGGAATAGCGCGAAGGATGCAGCGGCGCCGCCGAGATACCACAGCGCGAAGCGCGGCTGCGGCGCGCTCCGCACGATCGCGGCGGCGAGCGCCAGCACGGCGAGCACGGTCGCGACCGCCGCCAGCGGCATCAGACGGCGCGGCACCGGCGACACGACATCGCGCCACAGCGCGGCAGGGGGGATGCGGCCAACCGCGGCCAGCGGCCAGAGCGTAAATACCAATGTCGCCAGCAGACCGCACAACGCCGCTAAGCCAAGCGGTCGCCAATATGCCGCTAGCGGCAGCGCGGTCGGTAGCAGGCCCGCGAGCAGCGGACCGGCGAGCAGCGGCGCGGCGGCGCCGAGCGCCAGACCGACCGCGATCCCGACCAGGGCAAGCGTCAGAATCTGCACCAGATAGGCGAAGAAGACGAGGCCGGTCGCGGCGCCGAGACATTTTAAGGTTGCGATCGAATCGGTTTTGCCGGCGATGTAGCCGGCAACCGCATTGCCGATCCCGACGCCGCCCACGAGCAGCGCGGTCACGCCGGCGAGGGTCAGAAAAAAACCGAGCCGGTCGAGCAGGCGTGCCAACGACGGCGCCGGGTCGGCGCCGCTGCGCAACTGCCAGCCGGCCTGCGGAAAGGCGGCGCGAGCCTGTTCGATAAAGGCGGCGGGATCGTCGCCGGGGGGCAGCCGGATCCGGTACTCGTAATTGACCAGCGCGCCGGGGCGCAGCAATCCGGTCCCGGCCAGCGCCGACCGACCGATGATGACACGCGGACCGAACGACAGCAGCCCCGTCGCGGCATCGGGCACCCGCTCGATCAGCGCCGCGAGGCGGAACATCGCATCGCCGATGCGGAATTCGTCGCCCGGCCGCAGCCCGAGCCGGGCGGCGGCTGCCGGTTCCATAGCGGCACCGAACACCCCGTCATCTGGCGCCAGAGCCGCCGCCAGCGGACCGGCCGGGTCCAGCGCGACCATGCCGTAAAGCGGATAGGCGGCGTCGACCGCGCGCAATTCGATCAGACTGCGACGGCTGCCGTCGAGCGAGCGCGCCGTCGCGCGCAGATTCGCGATCTCGGACAATGCGCCATTGCTTGCCAGGAAATGGCGCTCTGCGTCACCTGCCGGGCGCAGCGCCAGCCGTGCGCTAACGTCGCCGCCGAGCAATGCACGCGCGTCGGCGCGCAAACCCGCCTCGGCGGCGGCGCGCAGCGAGCCGATCGCGGCGATCGCGCCGACCCCGAGCACGAGGCAGGCAAGAAAGATGCGAAACCCGCGCAGCCCGCCGCGCAATTCGCGCCAGGCGAGGCGGAAGGGGTAGGTCAACTCAGCGATGGCAGCCCTGGTCTAGAACGCGCGCCGCAGCTCCTCGGCGAGGTCGAGCCGCTCCCACGAGAACCCACCATCCGGCTCCGGCGGCCGGCCAAAGTGGCCGTAAGCGGCGGTGCGTGCGTAAATCGGCTTGTTGAGGCCGAGATGCGTGCGGATGCCGCGCGGCGACAGATCCATCAGCTCCTGCAACACCCGCGACAGCTTGTTCTCGTCAACCAGCGCCGTGCCGTCGGTCTCGACATAGACCGAGAGTGGTTTGGCGATGCCGATTGCGTAGGCAACCTGGATCGTGCAGCGGTCGGCGAGGCCGGCCGCGACGACGTTTTTCGCAAGATAGCGTGCCGCATAGGCAGCCGATCGATCAACCTTGGTCGGGTCCTTACCGGAAAACGCGCCACCGCCATGCGGCGCCGCGCCGCCATAGGTATCGACGATGATCTTGCGCCCGGTCAGCCCGCAATCACCGTCGGGACCGCCAATCACAAATCGGCCGGTCGGATTGATGTAGAAATGATCCTCGTCGCACATCCAGCCTTCCGGCAGCACGTTGACGACGTGCGGGCGCACGATCTCGCGCACCTCCTCCTGCCCAATGCTCTGCGCGTGCTGGCTCGAAACCAGCACCGCCGTCGCGCCGACCGGCTTGCCACCGGCATATCGCAGCGTCACCTGGCTTTTCGCGTCCGGTCCGAGCAGCGGCGCCGCGCCGGAATGCCGCGCGTCCGCCAACGAGCGCAGGATCGCGTGCGCGTAGTAGATCGGCGCCGGCATCAATTCGGGCGTCTCGTTGCAGGCATAGCCGAACATCATGCCCTGGTCGCCGGCGCCCTCGTCCTTATTGCCGGCGGCATCGACGCCTTGCGCGATGTCGGTAGACTGGCCGTGGATATGGCAATCGATCTGGGCGCGCTGCCAGTGAAAGCCCTCCTGTTCGTAGCCGATCTCGCGCACCGCGTGGCGCGCGACCTCGATCATCAGCTCCTTCGTGATTGACGCGGGGCCGCGCACCTCGCCGGCAAGCACGACACGGTTGGTCGTTGCCAGGGTTTCGACACCGCAGCGCGCCTGCGGCTCGGCCGCGAGAAACGTGTCGACAATCGCGTCCGAAATCCGGTCGCAGACCTTGTCGGGGTGCCCTTCCGACACCGATTCGCTGGTAAAAACAAAATCGTGCTTCGGCAACGGACGGCCTCCTCAACCGGTACTCTCGAATACAAAGATACAGCCGGTGCGCGACGCTACAGACCGTGCACGGTCCTAACTTGTCGGATCGCCGCTCGGAAGCGTCAAGTCTGATCTTGACGCCTGCCGCGGCGCCGAGGCGCGGGGTCGGATCGCTCGGGAGATGCCTCGCCTCCGGCCGCGAGCGCTTTCGCGAGATCGAGCAGGCGCCGGCGAACTGCGGCGTCCTCGATCGAGAAATAGGCCCGGACGAGTTCAATCGTCTCCTGTTTACGCAGCGGGTCGGATTCGAAAGTCTCGGCCGGCGGCTCGGCGAAGCCTCCCATCGCCGGCGCGCGCACCGGATCGGTATCGTCGAAGAAGAACGAGACCGGCACATCCAGCACGCGGCTCAGCTCATGCAGCCGGCTCGCCCCGATCCGGTTCGCACCGCGCTCGTATTTCTGCACCTGCTGGAAGGTCAGCCCGATCGCCTCGCCGAGCTTCTCCTGGCTGAGGCCAAGCATGTTGCGGCGCAACCGCAACCGCGCCCCGACCCGAACGTCGATCGGGTTCGGGGTTTCGGTTCTAGGACGGCCGGGCCGCCGGGGTAGTTGCGATCGTGCCATTTCCGATCGTGAAAGAAAAATCCCCTCCTGGGATGGCTCAATGCAAGCAATTCGTGTGCCATACGTGATTTCTCAACCTCTTAGGTTGTTGAGACCACAATGTGCACGCAGATGTGTAAACTCGGGCGACGCGCTCTGTCTTGGGCATAGCACGGGAGGACCCGGAACCGCTACGGATTCGGGCGCCGCCGCTCGGAGCACGCTGTAAGATTTGTCGACGAATCCCGACACAAATGCAACATGGTTAATTGCCGCGCCATGCCATGACCGGAACGAGGCCGAGCAGCAGCATCAGCGCAAAGCCCCACTCCCCCACCTTCGAAAAAAGGGTCGGGGCCGTTGCTTGCGGCAGCGCTATATCGGCATAGCCGATGCTGTCGAGGCGCGTGCGAGCGATGACCCGGCCAGCCGGATCGATCACGCCGCTGATGCCATTATTGGCGACGCGTACCAGCGGCATGCCCTCTTCGATCGCGCGGGTGCGGGCGATCGCGAAATGCTGGTACGGCCCGGAGCTGCGGCCGTACCAGGCGTCGTTCGTGACATTGAGCATCCAGGCGGGCCGGGTGCCGTCGCCAACGGTACGGACGGGACTTACGCGGCCGGGGAAGATCGCCTCGTAGCATATCGAGGCGGCAAACGGCGGCAGACCCGGAAGGGTAAGAATTTTCGGCCCTGGCCCGGCGGTCATGTCGATCGTCCCCGGGATAAAGTCGTCGAGCGGCAGCAGGCCGCGGAACGGCATATACTCGCCAAACGGCACGAGATGCGCCTTGTCGTATACGGCGCGGATCGCCCCGGCGCCATCGATCGCTTCGATGCTGTTCCATATTTGCGTCGGCGGCTCGGGCGGCGGGTTAGCTCGAATCGCGCCGGTGATCACGTATCCGCCCTCCGGCGCGACCGCCGCCACCGCTGTGCGATGCTGGGGGTCGCGTTCGAGCAGAAACGTCACCGCCGCTTCCGGCCAGATCACGGCGGCGAGCTTGTGCGTCGCGGGCGCGGCGCTGAGTTCGGTCAAGCCCCGGAAATTGACTTCGGCGACGGCCGGGTCCCATTTGATCCCCTGCGGCACCGATGGCTGCACAAGGCGCAGCCACGTGTCGGTCAACCGCGTCGGCAGAAGTCCGAGCCGGATCGCGCCGGCAGTCGCGGGCAGCAGAAGGAGCAGCGCGACGGCAAAGACCGGCCCGGCGCGCCGCGATCGCGGCATCGGCAACACCGACGCGCCGCCCAGCAGCGCCGGCAGCGAGGCCGCCAGAACGGTGAGAAAACTCAGCCCGTAGATCCCGACCCAAGCGGTGCTTTGCAACATCGCGAGCGCCCCCGGGAAACCGCCCGACCAGACGTACCCAACGAGATTCCACGGGAAGCCGGTCAGCACATGGCCGCGCAGCCATTCGGCCGCGCTCCACAGAACCGCGAACAGGCAGATCCGCGCCGCCGGCGACGTGCGCAACCGCCGCGCGCCGTATGCGGTCAGCCCAAGGACGGCGGCGGTAAACAGCGCCAGAAAGGCCGGCAGGCCGAACACGGCAAACGGCAGGGCCCACCAGAAACGGGCGATATCGACAAACAGCGCCGCCGCGATCCAGTAAAGGCCGGCGGCGAAGAACCCAAGACCGAAGGCGTACCCCAGGCGAGCCGACGCCCAGGTGCCGGCGCTGCCCTCGTCGAGCCAGAGCAGCATCGGAAACGCGATGAAGATCAGCGGTGTCAGATCAACCGGCGGCAGCGCTCCGGCGAGCAGGGCGCCGAGCAGGAAGCCGAGCCCGTAGCGCCGCCATCCCGTCAGCCCGCCAAGTTCCTGCGCCAGCCGGCACAGCGGGGTCTCGACCCTGGCGCCGGGATCGGCCCGCAGCAGCGAGCTTTCGGGCGCTCCGTCAGGCACTGGCCGCACCCTTGCCGGCGGCGGCCGCCGGCAATCCGCGCAGGCGCAGCCGCTTGATGCGGCGCGGATCGGCGTCGAGCACCTCGAATTCGATGCCGTCGGGGTGCGCTATCACCTCGCCGCGCTTGGGCACCCTGCCGGCAAGTGTGAACACGAGACCGCCAAGCGTGTCCACCGTCTCCTCCTCGCCCTCCGGCCGCAGACTGACGCCGTGCTGCTCCTCGACCGAATCGATCGGGATGCGCGCGTCGGCGATGATGCTGCCGTCGGGCCGCTCGATCAGCGTCGGCGTCTCCGGCTCGTCGTGTTCGTCCTCAATCTCGCCGACGATCTCCTCGATCAGATCCTCGATCGTCACGAGCCCGTCGATCCCGCCGAATTCGTCGACGACCATCGCGATATGCGTGCGCGCCTGTCGCATCTGCACAAGCAGGTCGAGAATGGGCAGCGACGGCGCGACGTACAGGACCTTGCGCAGCAGCCGCTCCAGCTTGGCCGACCGGCGGTCGGCAACCGGCGCCAGCACGTCCTTCACGTGAATGAAGCCGATCACGTCGTCCAACGTCTCGCGATAGACCGGCACCCGCGAATGGCCGTGCTCGACCATGCATTTGACGACCTCGGAAAACGGCTGGTCAATCTCGAGCGCGACGATATCGATGCGCGGCACCATCACATCGCCAGCGTTCAGCTCGTGGACCTTGAGGATATTGCGGATCAGGAACCGCTCCTGCGGCGTGATCGCGGTGTCGCCGTTGAGGTCGGCCGCCGCGATCATCGCTTCCATCGCCGCCTCGGGTCCGGGCGACGCGGGCCGGCGCAGCAGCCGCAGCAGATTGCGCAGGCGCGCCAGCGATCCTCCTCCGTTTCTGGGATGGTGTTGAGATGGTTCGTCGCCGTCTGGCGGTTCGCTGTCGCTCATCGAAGAAAAAGGACGGTCTGCTTTGCGTTCACATGGTATCGCCGTAAGGCGCCGCCACCCCCAGCCGCGCGAGTATATCGGTTTCGCGCGCTTCCATGACCGCGGCCTCGGCGTCGATTTCGTGGTCGAAGCCGAGAAGGTGCAGCACGCCGTGGACGACGAGATGCGCGAGATGGTCGGGCAGGGGCTTGCGCTGCTCCGCCGCCTCGCGCGCGACGGTTTCGAGGGCGAGCACGACATCGCCGAGCAGCACCGGCGCTCCGGGCGGAGCCGGCGGGTCCGCCGTGCCGAGCGCGAAGGACAGCACGTTGGTCGGGGCGTCCGTGCCGCGATAAGCGCGGTTCAGCGCGCGCTGCTCGGCATCGTCGGTCAGGACGATGCCGACGAGTGCCGGTCCGCCGGTCGCCGGCGGTGCGGCGGCCAGCGCGGCGCGCGCCGCTCTTTCGGCCAGAAGATCGACGTCTGGGCAGGCCGCCAGCCAAGCCCCGCAGGACACGGCAATAGTGATCTCGGCGGCGGTTTCCGCAGGCTGGTTCATCATAGGCGGACATGTTCGACCGGCCCCGGCCCGCGGGCATCTTGCCAGCAACGCGGCCGAGACGGACGCGGTCCAGGGAACGCGGTGCGAGTACCGCTCATCCCTGCTCCTCCTCGCCGCGCAGGGTGCGGTCGCGCGCTTCGTAGGCGCCGACGATACGCGCCACGAGCTTATGGCGGACGACATCCTTTTCCGTGAACCGGACGATTGCGATCTCCTCGACGCCGCGCAGCGCTTCGAGCGCGTCGGCAAGTCCGGAGCGCGTTCCGGGCGGCAGATCGACCTGGGTCGGATCGCCGGTCACGACCATCCGGGAGCCTTCGCCCAGCCGGGTAAGAAACATCTTCATCTGCACCGGCGTCGTGTTCTGCGCCTCGTCGAGGATCACGAAGGCGTGCGCCAGGGTGCGGCCGCGCATGAAGGCGATCGGCGCCACTTCGATCTCGCCGCTGGCGAGACGCTTGGCAAGCTGGTCGGCGGGCAGCATGTCGTTGAGCGCATCGAAGATCGGCCGCAGATAGGGGTCGACTTTTTCGCGCAGATCGCCGGGCAGAAAACCGAGCCTCTCGCCGGCCTCCACTGCCGGCCGCGACAGAATGATGCGCTCGACCTTGCCGGCCATCAGCAGGTCGATGGCGGCGGCGACCGCGAGATAGGTCTTTCCGGTTCCGGCCGGCCCCAACCCGAATACCAGCTCGTGCTCGCGCATCGCCTTGACGTAATGCGCCTGCGCCGCCGAGCGCGGCGCGATGCGCCGCTTGCGGGTGCGGAACCCGCTGTCATCGCGCCACAGGCTGAGGTTCTTGTCCTCGACTTCGGCCTGCGCCAACCGGATCGCCGCATCCACCGACGCGGTATCGACATCCTGCCCCTGCCTCAACCGGTCGTAGAGACGGGTCAGCGCCAGCCGGCTCACTTCGGTTGCCGAGGCGGGACCGGCGATCGACAGCCGGTTGCCGCGCGGGATCAGCGATACGCCGAGCTGCCGCTCGATGCGGTCTAGGTGCTGATCGCGTTCGCCGTAAAGCGCCGGCAGCAGCAGATTGTCGTCGAATTCGAGCTGTGCGCGCCCGGCGGTACTGGACGCGGCGGCGAGATCGGCCTCGATCTGCGGCGACGGCCCGCTCACGCCGCTTGTCCGCATCGGTGATCGGAACGTTCGCCGATGCCGGCAGGGGCGATCGTGCCGGCGAGGCTGTTGGGGTCGGCTCTTTCGATCGTCACCGGCACGATGTCGCCGATCCGCTCCGGCCCGGCCTCGGCGTGTACGGCTTGCAGATACGGGCTGCGGCCGACGAGCTGGCCATCGTGCCGGCCCGGTCTCTCGAACAGCACCGGCAGCACCCGGCCGACGCAGCCGGCATTGAACGCGCGCTGCTGCTGCTGCAGGAGAGTCTGCAATCGGGTAAGCCGCTCGGCCTTGACCGGCTCGGGAACCTGGTCCGCCTCGCTCGCGGCCGGCGTGCCCGGCCGGGGCGAATACTTGAACGAGAAGGCCTGCGCGAACCCGATGTCGCGCACGAGATCGAGCGTGCCTCGGAAATCCTCCTCGCGTTCGCCCGGATACCCAACGATGAAATCCGATGACAGCGCGAGATCCGGGCGCGCCCGGCGCAGCTGCTCGACCGTGCGGCGATAATCCTCGACGGTGTGCCGGCGGTTCATCGCTTTCAGTACCCGGTCGGAGCCGCTCTGCACCGGCAGGTGCAGAAACGGCATCAGCGCCGGCACGTCGCGATGCGCCGCTACCAGTGAACCGTCGACATCGCGTGGATGCGAGGTCGTGTAGCGCAGTCGCGCCAAGCCGGGAATCTCGGCGAGCGCCCGGATCAGATTGCCGAGCCGCCACTCGCCGCTCCCCGGCGCGGCATTGGCGGGAGCGGCCCCGTGATAGGCATTGACATTCTGCCCCAAGAGCGTGATCTCGCGCGCGCCGCTCGCGACCAGCCGCTTCGCCTCGGCGATAACGGCATCCCCCGGACGCGAATATTCGGCGCCGCGCGTATAGGGTACGACGCAGAACGTGCAGAACTTGTCGCAACCTTCCTGCACCGTCAGAAAGGCGGCGATCGGCGATGCGACGCCGCTCTTGCGGTTTACCGGCGCGCTCGCGGCCCCGTCGCTCGGCTCCCTCCCCAACCCTCTCCCGCTTGCGCGGGAGGAAAGGGTGGGGCCCGGCAGAAGGTCGAATTTTGGTTGGGCCGAAAAACTCGTATCCAGCACCCGGCGGCTCCCGCGCTCGACCTCGGCCAGCATCTCGGGGAGGCGGTGATAAGCCTGAGGGCCGAAAACCAGATCGACGCACGGCGCGCGCGTCAGGATTTCCTCGCCTTCGGCCTGCGCGACGCAGCCGGCAACCGCGACGACCATGTGGCCGCCCTGGCGTTCCCGCGCGATTTTCAGGCGGCGGATCGCGCCGAGTTCGGAGAAAACCTTCTCGGTCGCTTTTTCCCGAATGTGGCACGTGTTCAGGATGACGAGATCCGCGCCACCCGGATCGGCTGCCGGTGCGTAGTCCAGGGGCGCCAGCAACTCGGCCATTCGCGCCGAGTCGTACGTGTTCATCTGGCAGCCATAGGTCTTGATAAACAACCGCTTTGTCACGATGCACAATTCGTCAATAGGTAAATCGCCACCGCGGCGAAACCATTCCTGCGGGATCCGATCGACGTGCCGGGGAGCGCATCGGAGATCAGGCTGCCGCGGGCAGGGGCAATTCCGCCCCCGGCTCGCCCCGCTCCGGCCTCTCGCGCCGCCCGCTTAGCGCGCTGGCGAGGCCCTCGGCGACACGCTCCTCGCAATAGCGCGCCAACGCCTTGCGCGAGCCGCACGCGGCCAGGCTCGTCGGCGGATGGAACTCGACAACCACTTCGAGCCGCCCCAGACCCAGCATCCGCCACAGATGCGGTGCCAGCGACATCGAGCCATACCACGCAAAGAACGGCCGCAACCCGCGCCCGAGCGGCATCCCGTCGAGCCGCGTATAGGCGATCGATACGGGTTGCACCGTCACCGCGTCGGTTCCCCCGGCTTCGACGGCCCGACCGGCAGGCCGCCGCGAGGCGTCGGAGACTTGGCCGGCGACGCCGAACAGCGCGCTCTTGAACGGCAGAAGCCGGTTGCCGTCGCCGCTCGTTCCCTCGGGGAACAGGATCAGTGCTTCGCCCGCCGCGAGGCGCGCCGCGATGCTGTCGCGCTGGTGCGCGGTGGTGCGCGCGCGCCGGTCGATGAACACAGAG
>JBFXDF010000053.1:0-18927 GCA_050181375.1 Alphaproteobacteria bacterium | reverse complement strand
AAAACACGTTTTTCGCGATCAAGCGGCTGATCGGGCGGCGCATGGACGACCCGATGGTGCGCAAGGATCGCGACCTCGTACCCTACAAGATCGTGCCCGGCGACAACGGCGACGCCTGGGTCGAGAGCCGCGGCAAGAAATACGCGCCATCGCAGATCAGTGCCTTCATCCTGCAAAAGATGAAGGAAACCGCCGAGGCCTATCTCGGCGAGACGGTCGATCAGGCCGTCATCACGGTCCCGGCCTATTTCAACGATTCGCAGCGTCAGGCCACAAAGGACGCCGGCCGCATCGCCGGTCTAGAGGTGCTGCGCATCATCAACGAGCCGACGGCGGCCGCGCTCGCCTACGGCATGGAGAAGAAGGGCACCGGTACGATCGCCGTTTATGACCTGGGCGGCGGCACGTTCGACATCTCGGTCCTCGAGATCGGCGACGGCGTGTTCGAGGTCAAGTCGACCAACGGCGACACGTTTCTGGGCGGCGAGGATTTCGACAAGAAGATCATCGATTACCTGGCCGACGAGTTCAAAAAGGAGCAGGGGATCGATCTGCGCAGCGACAAGCTCGCCTTGCAGCGGTTGAAGGAGGCCGCGGAGAAGGCCAAGATCGAGCTGTCCTCGGCGGTGCAGACCGATGTCAATCTGCCGTTCATCACGGCCGACCAGACCGGACCGAAGCACCTCAATATCAAGCTGTCGCGCTCGAAGCTCGAGCAGCTTGTCGATGATCTGATCCAGAGGACGATCGATCCGTGCCGCGCCGCGCTGCGCGATGCCGGGATCAAGGCCTCCGAGATCGACGAGGTGATCCTGGTCGGCGGCATGACCCGGATGCCAAAGGTCATCGAGGCCGTGAAGCAGTTCTTCGGACGCGAGCCGCATCGCGGCGTCAACCCCGATGAGGTCGTCGCGATCGGCGCCGCGATCCAGGCCGGCGTCCTGAAGGGCGAGGTCAAGGACGTCCTGCTGCTCGACGTGACGCCGCTGTCCCTCGGCATCGAGACGCTGGGCGGCGTGTTCACGCGTCTGATCGACCGCAACACGACGATCCCGACCAAGAAATCGCAGACCTTCTCGACCGCCGAGGACAACCAGACCGCGGTCACGATCCGGGTGTTCCAGGGCGAGCGCGAGATGGCGGCCGACAACAAGCTGCTCGGCCAGTTCGATCTGGTCGGCATCCCGCCGGCGCCGCGCGGCATGCCGCAGGTCGAGGTGACGTTCGACATCGACGCCAACGGCATCGTGCAGGTCTCGGCCAAGGACAAGGCGACCGGCAAGGAGCAGCAGATCCGTATCCAGGCGTCGGGAGGGCTGTCCGAGGCCGACATCGACAAGATGGTCAAGGATGCCGAGGCGCACGCCGCCGAGGACAAGAAGCGGCGGGAGCTGGTCGAGGCGAAAAACCAGGCCGACGGCTTGATCCACACGACCGAACGCAGCCTCCAGGAGGCCGGCGACAAGGTGCCGGCCGGCGAGCGCGACGCCGTACAAAGCGCGATCCAGGCGCTGAAGGACGTGGTCGGCGGCGACGATACCGAGCAGATCAGGCAAAAGACCGAGGCTCTGGCCCAGGTCGCGATGAAGCTCGGCGAGGCTATGTACAAGGCGACACAGGGCGCCGACCCGGGCAGCGGTGCGGGACCGGGTGCCGCCGGCGGCGGGTCGGGCGGCGGTCCGGGCGATGACAAGGTTGTTGACGCCGATTTCGAGGAAGTCGACGATCAGAAGCGGCGCGGTTCCGCTTAACGCAGGCGTTTCCGCTGCTGTTCGTGGTTTGAACGTCCCCGGCTCCGGCCGGGGTCGTTTCCTCTGAGGGCGTTCCCTCCTGGGAGCGCTTTCCTGCAACCGAGCTATGGCCGGGTATCACTCGAGAGATGGCGAAGCGGGACTTTTACGAAGTACTCGGTGTGTCAAAAACGGCCGACGCCGACGATCTGAAGCGGGCGTACCGCAAGCTCGCAATGACGTATCACCCGGATCGCAATCCGGGCGATACCTCGGCCGAGCAGAAATTCAAGGAAGTCAGCGAAGCTTACGACGTCCTCAAGGACGATCAGAAGCGCGCCGCTTATGACCGGTACGGTCATGCCGCGTTTGAAAATGGCGGCCGCGGCCCCGGCGATTTCGGGTTCGGCGCCGGCTTTTCGGGCGGGTTTGCCGACATCTTCGAGGAGATGTTCGGCGCGATGGGTGCCGGAAGGCGGGCTCAGTCGGGTCCGGCTCGCGGCAGCGATCTGCGCTACAACCTCGACGTTTCGCTCGAAGACGCGTTCAAGGGGAAGCAGACGACGATTCGCGTCGCGACGTTCACCCATTGCGATACGTGCCAGGGCAGCGGCGCCGAACCCGGCACACGGCCCGTCAGCTGCCGCACCTGTCACGGTCACGGGCGCGTCCGGCGACAGCAGGGGTTTTTCACGCTGGAGCAAACCTGTCCCACCTGCCACGGCTCGGGGCAGACGATCGAAAAACCGTGCAAGAGCTGCGGCGGTCAGGGGCGGGTGCGCAAGGAAAAGACCCTCTCGGTCAACATCCCGCCCGGCGTCGAGGATGGGACGCGCATCCGGCTGGCCGGCGAGGGCGAGGTCGGCCCGCGCGGCGCGCCGCCGGGCGATCTCTATATTTTCGTCAGCATTGGGTCGCACCCGATCTTTCAGCGCGACGGCGCGAATATCTTCTGCCGCGTGCCGATCCCGTTCACCACGGCGGCGCTGGGAGGCGCGATCGAGGTGCCGACCGTGGATGGCGGCCGCACGCGCGTGACCGTTCCAGCCGGAACCCAGTACGGCCATCAGTTCCGGCTGCGCGGCAAGGGCATGCCGGTGCTGCGCTCCCCGTCCCGCGGCGATATGTATATCCAGGCGGTGATCGAAACGCCGGTCAATCTGACGAAGCAGCAGCAGGACCTGCTGCGGGAATTCGAGAAAGCCGGGGAAAAGGAAAAAACCAATCCGGAAAGCGAGGGGTTCTTCGCCCGCGTCAAGGAGTTCTTCGAGGATCTACGTGAGTAGCACCGGAGGGGTACCGCAACGCCGATAAAATTGCCGCAATCGCGGCGCATGCTGTCCTCCTTGCTGCGGAGAAGGCGCTGCGATGCTCCCGGGGTTCCCTGTTCGGCGTTGCGAATTCCCTGAATCCGTTATCGGAGTTCCCTGTTTGGGTCCGTTCGAATTCCCGGCGCGACCGCGGGAACCTTGCGCGAACGACCCGCAAGCCCTTATTCGGATTGCATAGATCTCACGAAACCCGGCGCCGGCCCGGGAAAAATTCCCTGTTGGCAGGGAATCCCTCCTGACAGGTACGGCTCAACTCAGCTGATCGACCTGGTCCATGCTGAGCCCGCCGGGCACGATCGTGATCGGGATGCGCAGCCGCGCCGCGAGCCGGCCGGTTGTCAGATAGGTGATCAGCGGCCCCGGCCCCTCCGGCCCGGTACCGGCGGCCAGCACCAGAACCGAGATCGCGGGGTCTTCATTGATGAGCTGCAGCAGTTCGTCGCGCGCCCGACCCTCGCGGATATAGACGATCGGCATCGACCCGGCGACCGGAGCGACCTCGTCGCACAGAGTGTGCAGCAGCTCCTCGGCCGCCTCCCGGCGCTCGGTGCGCGCCAGCTCCTCGATCGCCTGGAAGTGCTGCAATTCGGCGGGCTCGGTCACGTACAGCATCGCGACCCGGCCGCCGGTATGCGAGGCGCGGCGGGCCGCATAGCGCACCGCGATGCGATGCTCGGGGGTCTCGTCCACGACGACAAGAAACACACGCGACGGCGCGGTATCGGACATGCAGAACCTCGCTGCGGTTACGCTCTGCGGAACGCCAGGCTCGCGAGCCATCCTGCCGCCAGCGCGACGGCAATCGCAATGCTCCCGTATGCAGCCGAGTTGCGGATCGCAAATTCGGATATGGCGGCGTCGAGACCGACCTTCGAGATCACGAGCGGGGTCGTTTGTCCGCTGACCACGTCGCCGTCGCGGATCAGGAATACCTGAACGAGATAGGTCCCGGTCGGCACGTTCTGCGGAAAACTGAGGGTCGCGCGGAATAGGCGCTCGCCAAGAAACGCGACCTTGCCGACATCGGCGACGAACAGCCCCGCCCTGCGCTGTTCGTCGATCAGCGCTTCGGCGAACTGGCTGGCCCGTTCGGAGGGTATTGCCCGCTCGGGTTCGTACCTCAGATTTGCCGCGCCGATCTTGTACAGGGCGGCGACGGAGGGTTGGATCAGCTCCTCGAGCGGCCGGCTCGCGACCACCGCGTAGAACACCGGGACGTTGCTGAATGTTACGGAATGGGTGTTGACCCAAATCCCGGCAACGTTCTCCTTTTCCCAGACGGTTGCGGGGCGCTCCGGGCCGCGCACCACCGCGATGATATCGCCCGGCCCGTCGGTGCTGCCAAACAGTACGACCGAATCCCCGGTGAACCCGCCGCCGATCGCGATGATGTGCGAACTCAGATCGGCCAGCACAGCGGCCGCGTTTGCCGGGCTCGCTCCCACCCACCAGATCGCCAGCCCAAGCAGCGCGACCGTCCGGGAGCACCGTATCCGCGCCCAGCCAACCCGCGAGCGGCGCGCGCAGCCGTTCATGCCGAATGAAAGGTGACAGCAAACAGGCTGGTTGGCTGCACCGTCAGATCGAAGGTGAGCTTCGCGGCGACCGCGAGAAGCAGCAGAGCCAGCAGAAAACGAAGCTGCTCGCCACGCAGCCGCGTCCCGAACCGCGCCCCGATCTGCGCCCCGATGACGCCGCCGAGCAGCAGCAGCAGAGCCAGCACCGCATCGACGGTGTGGTTCGAATAGGCCTGCAGGAACGTAACATTGGCCGCGACCAGGATGATCTGAAACAGCGACGTGCCGGGGACGACCGCGGTCGGCATCCCGAGGATGTAGATCATCGCCGGCACCAGCATGAACCCGCCGCCGATCCCGAGAATGCCGCTCAGCATGCCGACGATCAGCCCCAAACCGGCCGGCAGCAACGCGCTGATATAAAGCTTCGAGCGGCGAAAGCGCGTTTTCAGCGGCAGCCCGTGCATCCAATTGTGCTGATGCAGCTTGCGGCGCGCGCCGCTTGGACTGCGCTGACGCAGCAGCGCGCGGCTGCTCTCGATGATCATCAGCGCGCCGAGGGTGGTCAGCACGGCAACATAAAGCAGCGAGACCGCCAGCTCGATCTGGCCGAGCCGCTGCAGCAGCGTGAACAGCAATACCCCGACCGCCGAACCGGCCAAGCCGCCGAGCATCATGATGATGCCCATTTTGAAGTCGACGGCGCCGCGTCGCCAATATCCGATAACGCCGGATAGCGAGGCACCGACGAGCTGGTTAGCGGACGTGGCGACCGCGACCCCGGCCGGGACGCCGATCAGGATCAGCATCGGGGTCAATAGGAAGCCGCCGCCGAGACCGAACACGCCGGTCACGATACCGACGGCGGCGCCCAAGCCCAGCAGACCGAAAACGTTCAGCGACAGTTCCGCGATCGGCAGATAGACGTCCATCGGGCCAGGTTCCCTGGGACGGAATCATGCGCGCCGCCGCACTCCGGTATCGAGCGCGGTCGGCCGCAAAGGGTTGTACTGCCGGCCCTTCACGGGGGAAAGCGGCAAAACGCCGGATCGGCCGGCCTGTTCAGGGGCGCAGCAGTCCGGTGATATCCTTCACCTCGTCGAGCACCGGCATCGCAATTGCCGAGGCACGCTCCGCGCCGCGGCGCAGAATCGCGTCGATATACCCCGGATCGGCCATCAGCCGCTGCATCTCGCCCCCGATACGGCCGAGCACCTCGACCGACAGCGACGACAGCGCCTCCTTGAAAGACGAGAAGTTCTGTCCGGCAACCCGGGCGAGCGCCGCTTCGCGCGACAGATCGGAAAGCGCCGCGAAAATCCCGACGAGATTGTCGGCCTCCGGGCGCGTTTCGAGTTCGGCGATCGTGTACGGCAGCGGCGCGGGATCGGTCTTGGCGCGGCGGATCTTGAGCGCGATCCTGTCGGCATCGTCGGTCATGTTGATGCGGGAGTAGTCCGACGTGTCGGATTTCGACATTTTTTTCGTGCCGTCGCGCAGGCTCATGACGCGGGTCGCCTCACCGAAAATCTGCGGTTCGGGCAGCGGGAAGAAGTCGCGCTCATAGCGACGATTGAACGCGCCGGCGATGTCGCGCGCCAACTCAAGATGCTGCTTCTGGTCCTCGCCGACCGGCACATGGGTCGCTTTATAGCCAAGAATGTCGGCGGCCATCAGTACCGGATAGGCATAGAGGCCGAGCCCGGCCATGTCGCGGTCCTTGCCCGCTTTCTCCTTGAACTGGGTCATCCGGTTAAGCCAACCGAGCGGCGTCAGACAGCCGAGCAGCCAGCCGAGTTCGGCGTGGGCGCTGACCATGCTCTGGTTGAAGATGATGCAGCGTTCGGGGTCGATCCCGGCGGCGATATAGGCGGCGGTGACCTCGCGCGTCGAATGGCGCAATTCGGCCGGGTCCTGCGGCACCGTCACCGCGTGCAGGTCGACGATACAGAAGATGCACTCGAAATCGTGCTGCAGGGCGACCCAGTTGCGGATCGCGCCGAGATAATTGCCGAGATGCAGGTTGCCGGTCGGCTGAATGCCGGAAAAAATTCGATTCATCGGACCTCGCTTGCCATGCGCCTCCGGCTTTGGCTGTTTGGGCCTGGCAGCGGCGGAGGCAGGGCGGCGGCTTGGCTGTATCGCCGTCCCTCCGGCCGCGTCAAGCCGGTGCCGGCGGTGCGCGCCGGAGCTGACCGCGAAGTTCGCGCCAATCGGCGCCGCCCAGAATGACGGCCAGCGCGGCGAAAACCAGGATGCCGGCAGCGATCAGCAGTGCGAGCGCGCCGAACCGGGCCATTGCGTGGCTCGCCAGTGCGGGTTCGAAAAGGATGCGCAGGCCGAGCACGACACCGGCCATGCCGAGCGCCGCCGCCGCGATCCGCGGGATTCTGCCTCGCGCCCGGTGGTCAAACCGGAAATGACCGCGGCGGTGCAGCAGCAGCAGCAGGGTCAGCGCCTGCAACCAGCCGGACAGGGTCAGCGCCAGCGCCACGCCGACATGCGCCAGAAAACTCATCAGCCCGATCGTCAGCGCAAGGTTGGCGAGCATCGCGACGATCGCGACCTTGACCGGCGTGCGCGTGTTCCGCCGCGCGAAGAACCCCGGAGCGAGGACCTTGACGAGCACGAAAGCGGGCAGCCCGGCGGCATAAGCGGACAGCGCCGCCGCCGTCGCCGCCGCCTCGGTCGGGCCGAACGCCCCGCGCGTAAACAGGACCGAGAGGATCGGCTCGGCCAGCACGATCAGCGCCGCCGCCGCCGGCAAGGTCAGCAACAGCGCCAGCTCGACGCCGCGGTTTTGGGTCTCGATCGCGCCCGCGACATCCCCGAGGCGGACCTGGCGCGACAGTGGCGGCAGGATCGCGGTTCCCACCGCGATGCCGACGACGCCAAGCGGCAGCTGGTTCAGCCGGTCGGCATAGTAAAGATAGGCAATCGAACCGGTCGGGAGCAGCGATGCGAGGGCTGTCGAGATCAGCAGATTGAGCTGCGTCACGCCGGCGCCGAACACGCCCGGCCCCATGATGCGCAAGGTCTGTTTGACCCTCGGCGTCAGGCGCGGCAGCCGCGGCCACAGCGCCACGCCGGCCCGAGCGCAGGAGACCATCAGCCACAGGAATTGCGCCACGCCGGCGGCGGTCAATGCCCAGGCCAGGGCGGTTCCGTCGGACCAGCCGAACCGCGCCGTCAGCAACAGCCCCGCGATCAGAAACAGGTTTAAGAGGATCGGTGTCGCCGCGGCCGCCGCGAACCGGTCCACCGCATTCAACAGGCCGCCCTGCAACGCGGTCAGCGAGATGAACAGCAGATAGGGAAAGGTGATGCGGGTCAGCTCGACAGCCAGCTCGTACTTGCCGGGATCGTCGCCAAACCCCGGCGCAATCACGCGGATCACCCATGGCATCAGCACCTCGCCCGCCACGACGAAGACGAGCAGCACCGCGAACAGCACCGCGAAGGCTTCCTCGGCAAAGGCGCGGGCCGCCGGCTTGCCTCCTTCGGCGAGGGAAGCCGAGGCGAGCGGCACGAAGGCGGCGCTGAACGCCCCCTCGGCGAACAGGCTGCGAAACAAATTCGGCATACGCTGGGCGACAAAAAAAGCGTCGGCGATCGGTCCGGCGCCGAGGATGGCCGCGGTCAGGATGTCGCGGGCGAAGCCGAAGACGCGGCTCACCAGCGTCAGCGAACCGACAGTCGCGGCCGAGCGGAGCAAAGCCATGCGGCGATCCGTGTAGTCAAAAATGGCCGCGAAGAAAACCGCCGCCTTACCGCGCTCCGACCGCGGCTTTCACCCGCTGCCGGCCTCCGGCATTCCGGTCGAGATCACCGAAAATCACCGGCGGGAAACTGCCGCCTGTCAGGCTCCGGCGGGCCGGTACGAGCGGCCGGCCGGGTAGGTCTCATATTTCGGCAATGCCGGGTTCAGGTGCTCCCAGGGCTGCGCGCTCTTGACGAAGATGTCGGCCTCGGGGCGGAACTCGCTCGGATCGTCGAGCGTGCCGACGCGCAGCCCGATAATGTCGGGCCGGGTCGAGACCCGCACAAACAGCGGCGAGCCGCAATCGCCGCAGAACGCGCGGGTGATCTCGTTGCCGCTGTCGGCCTTGCCGACATAGCGTTTCGGCGTGCCTCGGGTGATCCGAAAGCCCGAAGCCGGCACCCGCATCGCGGCGATATAGGCGCTGCCGCTCGACCGCTGACAATCGCGGCAATGGCATTGCAATGAGAATGTCGGATCGCCTTCCGACTCGTACCTTACCGCACCGCACAGGCATCCGCCGGTCCTGACCGCCATCGCATGCTCCCGATGAAGAGGGCGGGTTTCTATCGAAATTGCTTCGACCCGCGGAGAATCAATCCTGTTGTAATTTGTTCGGGCTAGATCGCCAGCTCGCACCAGATTGGAGTGTGGTCGGAGGTGCGCTCCTTGGCGCGCGGCGCCTTGTCGATGTCGCAGGCGGCGACCCGGTCGGCGGCTTGCGGCGACAGCAGCAGGTGGTCGATCCGCAGCCCTTCGTCGCGATGCCAGCGGCCGGCCTGATAGTCCCAGAACGTGTAGCGGTGCGGCTCGCGGTGAAACACACGGTACGCGTCGGTCAGCCCGAGGTAGAGCAGCGCGCGAAAGCGCGAACGCGTCTCGAGCCGGCACAGCGCGTCCTCGCGCCAAGCGACGGGGTCGTAAACATCCTCGTCGGTCGGGCAGACATTGTAGTCGCCGGCGATGACAAACGGTATCTCGCGTCGCAGCAAGCCGCGCGCGTGATCGACCAGCCGGTCCATCCAGCCGAGCTTGTAAGTGAATTTATCGGTCCCGGACGGGTTTCCGTTCGGGATGTAGGCCGAGGCGACGCGCACCTCGCCGCCATCCCCGGCGACGCCGCCAGAGGAGCTGAACGACGCCTCGATATAGCGCGCCTGCTCGTCGTCATAGCCCGGCAGACCGCGCACAACATCGCGGGCCGGCTCGCGAGACACGAGCGCGACGCCATTATAGGCACGCTGCCCGATCGCCTCGACCCGGTAGCCGAGCGCGGCGAGCTCGAGACGCGGGAAATCGTCAACGAGGCATTTGGTTTCCTGCAGACACAACACGTCCGGCTGCGCCTGTTTCAGGTACTCCAAGAGGTGCGGCAGCCGCACCTTGACCGAGTTGACGTTCCAGCTCGCGATTTTCATCTCGCCTCCGCGCAGGTTGCCCGCGGATCAGGCGCGGTCCAACGCGGCTTGAAATCTTACGCGAGCGCGGGTGCGCTGGCGACTCCAGACGTTGACGAGCCGGGGGGTGGCCGGAATGCGTCGGAAGGAGTGGCTCGCGCTGGTCAAGAACGCTTCACATTCCGGAAGATCGGCGGCACCATGAAGGAGGCGGTCACACGGGGGTTCGAAATCGTGGGCGATACGTCCGCAGCGTATCCGCTCGGCGGTACGCAGGCCGAATTGGCTCGTCTTCTCGCGCAGGCAAAAGCGTACGAGCCGGAGGCGAATCGCCTGCTCGATCAGATTGGCGTGCAGCCGGGCTGGCGCGCGATCGATATTGGATGCGGGCCCATCGGTATTTTGAATCTGCTATCGGAGCGGGTCGGTCCGGCCGGGTCGGTAGTCGGGCTTGAGAGGGAACCCCGGTTCGTTGAGATGGCACGCGCGGAGGTCGTAAAGCGGGGCCTGCGTAATGTGATGATCGTTCAGGACGATGCGCTCGCAACCGACCTGGAAAAAAATTCGTTCGACTTGGTGCATGAGCGGCTGGTTATGCTCAATGTAGCCGCACGCGATCGATTGCTATCGGAAATGGTGTCTCTGGCCCGCCCCGGCGGGACCATTGTGCTGGAGGATATCGACAACGTCTCTTGGCTGTGCCATCCGCCGCACCCGTCCTGGGACGCTCTGCGCGACACCTTCCACGCTGTGTTTCACGCGAACGGCGGCAATGGCTTTATTGGGCGAGAACTCCGAGGCATGTTGCTCGCGAGTGGCATCCGCGATGTCGAGGTTAAAATTGACGTGCATATCCCGGCGCTCGGCGACTATCGGCGGACGCACCTGCTCGCTCTGATCGACTCCTTGGGAAGCAAGGTGACAGCGCTTGGAGAGATGGATGCGCGAACACTTGCCGACCACAAGACAAGGCTGCGCGCGCACCTCGACTGCGCTGAGACGCTAGTTATAGACAAATTGTTCGTGCAGGCCTGGGGGCGCAAGCCCTGCTGAGGGGCGCCCCGCCACGACTTGCTCCGGCCAGCTGCGCGGGAAGCTCTCGTGCGATCCGACTTTGACGCGCTGAGCCACCTTAGGGGGGCGCGCCCCATCGCCACCAAGTCTTCAAGGATGTCGGCCGTCTCCGCTCCGCGATGGCCGCAAACGGGTAAAAACAGACACCGCATGGAGGATTGCGCCGTGGCGAGCGCGAGCAGCTCTTACGTCCTGGGCCGGAAAGCGGGTCAGATCGAGAAAGAGTTGCCGCAGCCGCAGGACGAGGCGGCGTTCGGGTTTTTGATCTGGAACGAGGCGCCCATCAAATCCTCGATAAAATCGATCTCGGCGCCGTTCAACAGATCGAGCGACACGTCGTCGACAACCACCGCGACCCCGCCCTGCTCGAACACGTAATCGTCGTCGCTGCGCGCATCGTCGAGAGTGAGTCCGTACTGAAACCCGGAACAGCCGCCGCCCGACACCGAAACGCGCAGAAAGGAGTCGGCTGCGTTTTCCTGCTCTTTCAGCGCCGCGATGCGCCGCGCCGCGCTCTCCGTCACGACGATGCGGCGCTCGCCCGCGGCCGTCTCGTTTGGCATCACATCGCTCATCTGTCTTGCCGCTCCTCTCGTCCCCACCTCTCCGGATGGTGTATTTAAGCACGCTCGGCAATACCTGAAAGCCGGACATTGCCCGATGGCGACAGGCGGTCGGCGGCGACGCGCCCGAGTAAAGGAGCCACGATGCTGCGAGCCCTGCCCGGAGGACGCGCCCAGGATTCCGGAAACGCGGAAGAAGACCCGCACGCTGAAGAGCATACCGACAAGCTGGCCTGTCTGGCGGCGCTCGAAAAAAAGGTGCTGTGGCTCTCGACCTGGATGATCCACAACGCGAACCATCTGCGACCGAACCGCGATGGGCTGAAGGTCGGCGGTCATCAGGCGTCGAGCGCGTCGGTCGCGACCTTGATGACGGCGCTTTATCTGGACGTGCTGCGGCCGCAGGACCGCGTCGCGGTCAAGCCGCACGCCGCGCCGGTGTTCCACGCGCTGCAATATCTGCTTGGAAGGCAGAGCCGCGACAAGCTCGAACGGTTCCGCGGTTTCGGCGGGGCGCAATCCTATCCGTCGCGCACCAAGGACGGCGCCGACATCGTCGATTTCTCGACCGGCTCGGTCGGTCTCGGAGTTGGGATCACGCTGTTCGCCTCGCTGGTGCAGGACTATCTGCGGCTGCATCGGATGGTGCCGACCGACGACCCGCCGGGCCGCATGATCGCCCTGGCCGGCGACGCCGAACTCGACGAGGGCAACATCTTCGAGGCGCTGCTCGAAGGCTGGAAGCACGATGTCCGCAATCTGTGGTGGATCATCGACTACAACCGCCAGAGCCTCGACGCGGTCGTGTCCGACCGGCTGTTCGGCCGCATCGATGCGATGTTCGAGATGTTCGGTTGGCGCGTCGTCACGCTGAAATACGGCAGGCTGCTGCAAGCCGCCTTCGCCCGGCCGGACGGCGAGTATCTGCGCGACTGGATCGACGCCTGTCCGAATTCGCTTTATTCGGCGCTGGTCTACAAGGGCGGCGAGGGCTGGCGCGAGCATCTCAAGCGCGACCTGAACCGCTATCCGGGAATCCGTTCGATCCTCGACGAGCACGACGACCCGGCGCTGGCGCGGCTGATGACCAATCTCGCCGGGCACGACATGGGTTCAGTACTCGACGCGTTTCACGCGGTCGCCGATGACCAGCCGACCTGCTTTATCGCCTACACGATCAAGGGGTACGGGTTACCCTTCGCCGGCCACAAGGACAATCACGCCGGGCTGATGAACCCGGAGCAGATGGCCGTCTTTCAGGAGGCGATGGGCGTGCCGCAAGGCGCCGAATGGGACAAGTTTGCCGGGTTCGATCTGGCGGCTGAGCGGCTTGCCGAATTCCTCGAAAACGTGCCGTTCGCCCAGGACCGGCTGCGAAACCATGGCCCGGCGTCGATTGCCGTTCCGGCAGAACTGCCGGTACCGCGCGGCGCGCGCCTGTCGACACAGGAAGCGTTCGGGCGCCTTCTCGGCGCTGTGGCGGCGGAGCGGAGCGACCTCGCGGCACGAATCGTCACGACCTCACCGGATGTCACGGTCTCGACCAATCTCGGCGCCTGGGTCAACCGCCGCGGCATCTTCGACCGCAATGAGCGTGCGGATACGTTTCGCGAGGAAAAGGTCGTCTCGGCCCAGCGCTGGGCGATGGGGCCGCGTGGCCAGCATCTCGAACTCGGTATCGCGGAAAGCAATCTGTTCCTGCTGCTGTCGACACTGGGGCTGGCGGGGAAGCTGTTCGGCGCGCGGCTCCTGCCGATCGGCACGTTGTACGACCCGTTTATCAAGCGCGGTCTCGACGCGCTCAATTACGGCCTCTACCAGGACTCGCGGTTCATTCTGGTCGCGACCCCCTCGGGCATTACCCTGGCCCCGGAGGGCGGCGCGCACCAATCGGTCATCGAGCCGTTGATCGGCCTCGGCCAGCCAGGCCTCATCGCGTACGAGCCGGCCTATGCGGACGAGCTTGCCATACTGCTGCGCTGGGCGCTCGAGGAGATCCAGAGCGAGAACGGCCGCTCGGTCTATTTCCGGCTTTCGACGCGGCCGATCGACCAGCCCGGCCGCTCGCTGGACGAGATGCTGACCACGGACATCGTTGCCGGGGCTTATTGGTTGCGCGAGCCGGCCGCCGACGCCGAGCTGGCGATTGCCTATTGCGGCGCGGTCGCACCCGAGGCGGTGGCGGCGCACGAGGCGATCTCCGAAGACGTGCCGGGTGCCGGGCTGCTGGCAATCACTTCACCCGGAGCGCTGTACCGCGATTGGCAGGAAGGGCTGAGCAGCGGTCAACCGGGCAGCGCCGAGCGCCTGCTGAGGTGGCTGCGTCCGGGCGCGGCGCTCATTACCGTAACGGACGGCCATCCGGCGGCGCTGTCGTGGCTCGGCGCGGTCGCGCGGCACACGGTCGTCCCGCTCGGCGTCGACCGGTTCGGCCAGTCCGGCGACATCCCGGACCTCTACCGCGAATACAGGATCGACCGGGACGCGATCATCGACGCCGCGGCGCGGGCCTGCCTGCAGGCGGCAGGTTGAAGCCCAGGCCGCAAGCGCAGCGCGTTTCACCGGGCGCTGTCCGAGGCGGGATTGTCCCATCGGGCCGCGGCCGATACTCTGCGTTGCGAAGCCGAGACAGACGGAGCGGAGAGCGGGCGCGATGGGTGCGAAGAAGCGGCAGATGCATCTCGGGGTGTTCGTGCTCGGCACCGGCAACCATTCGGCGGGCTGGCGGTGGGAGGGCGCCGCGACGAGCCACATGCAGCTTCCGGTCATCCAGGAGATCGCGCGCATCGCCGAACGCGGCAGGTTCGACCTGCTGTTCATTTCCGACTCGATGATGATGGACTCGGGCGACCACCCGTCGTTTCTGTGCCGCTTCGAGCCGACCACGCTGATCACCGCGCTCGCCGCCAGCACGACGCATATCGGCCTCGGCGCGACCGTCTCGACCAGTTTCGCGGAGCCGTTCAATGTCGCGCGGATCTTCGGCTCGATCGACCATATCAGCAACGGGCGCGCCGCCTGGAACGTCGTCACGACCGCCAATCCGAAGGTGGCGCAGAATTTCGGCCGCGACGACCACCTCGAACACGAACGGCGCTACGAGCGGGCCAACGAGTTTGTCGATGTCGTCAAGGGTCTGTGGGATTGCTGGGAGGACGGCGCGATCATCGCCGATAAGGCGACCGGCCGCTACATCGACCCGGACAAGGTGCGTCCGCTGAACCACCGCGGCCGCTTTTTCCAGGTCAAGGGGCCAGTCAACATGGCGCGGTGCCCGCAAGGGCAGCCGGTCATCATCCAGGCGGGCGGCTCGCCGTCGGGTCTCGAATTGGCTGCACGCACCGCCGATGTCGTGTTCTCGGTCGTGCAGGAGCTGGAGCCCGCGAAAAAGGCCTATGCCGATCTGAAGGCCAGGATGGCGAAATACGGCCGGGCCCCCGAGGAAATCGCGGTGCTGCCCGGCATGATGCCGATCATCGGCCGCAGCCGCGACGAGGCGCGCGAAAAGCTCGCGAAATTGCAGAGCTGGCTGACCCCGACCAACGCGGCCGTGCTGGTCGCCAGCCGGATCGGCTACGACGTTTCGGGCCATCCGCTCGACGGGCCGGTGCCGCCTCCACCGGCCGACTTTGCCGGCGGGCGCACGTTTACGAACGTGCTTTACGAGCGGGCGCGACGGGAGAACATGACGCTGCGCGATCTCTACAACCTGACCGCGGCGGCGCGCGGTCACTGGGTCGTGTGCGGCACGCCGGAGACGATCGCCGACACGCTTGAAGAGTGGTTCGTCACGGGCGCGGCGGACGGATACAACGTCCTGCCGCCATACTTCCCCGGCGCGTTCGACGATTTTGTCGATCTCGTCGTGCCGGAATTGCAGCGCCGTGGCCTGTTCCGCCGGAACTACGAAGGGACGACCCTACGCGACCATTTCGGCCTTCCGCTTATTCCGGCCGCAGCCGCCTCGCGCGCGGCCCTCGGCGCGGCTTAGTCCAGGAAGCAGTTGCAAAGCCACCCCTCCCACCCCACTCGCGAAAGCGACTTCTCGATCGGCCCGATCAGCTGTCCGCGCTTGTGACCGTTATCGCGGCGCGCGCCGCGACGAGCGGGGCTGGACTGAGCGGCGGCACATAATAAAGTCTGATTTCGTTTGGCCCCGGCGCGGCGGCAGGCAGCGACACGCGAACCCGGTCCGGCGCGAGCGCGACGCCGTTGCCGATCGGCGGCGCCGGGTCGTCCGGGGTTCCGGCCGGCACGATGGCAAGCCGGAGCCGCGAACCGTCGCGCAGCGCGCGGGCATCCACGTCGACCGTGACGAGATCTCCGGCGCGCGCCGCAGCCTGCACGGGCACGACTGTCGCCTCCGAAGGCAGCGGGCGCTCGCCGGTCTTGACCGGCATGCCCGGCGCATGTTTGACGACGATCGCGGGCGTCGGTAGGTCTCGAGGCAGCTCCGGTCGCGCTGTTCGCGTGACCTCGATTGGCTTTTCGCGCGTCCGGCCCGAGAACGTGTCCAGCATGCCGAGAGCTGCCGGGCCGAGGATGACAATAAACAATGTCGGCAGGATAAACAGGATCATCGGCACGGTCAGCAGCGCCGGCAGCCGGGCGGCCTTCTCCTCGGCCCGCGTCATCCGCGCCTCGCGGAATTCGGCGGCCAGCACACGCAGTGAGTGGGCAAGCGGCGTGCCAAATTTCGCGGTTTGCAGCAGCGTGTTCACGACGCCGCGGATCGCCGCCATGTTGGTCCGCATGTTAAGATTTTCGAACGCCACCTTGCGCTCGGGGAGATAGGTCAGCTCGGCCGCGGTGATCGCCAGTTCCTCGCTGAGCTCGGGCCAGGTCATCTCGAGTTCGCGCGACACCCGCGTCAGTGCGGCGTCGAGGCTGAGGCCGGCCTCGGCACAGATCACCAGCAAATCGAGCGAGTCCGGCAATCCCAGCCCGATCTGGTGCGAGCGCTTCTGAGCCAGGTTCTTGAGGTGGATGTCCGGCGCGTAGAACCCGAGCACGGCGCAGCCGAGCGCGGCAAGGACGCGCAGGTTTTCCGGTATCGGCAGCAACTGCGGCCCGGACGCATCGGCCAGGACGCCGAGGCCGAACAGGAAGGGCATCGACAGGCGCGCGAAGAAGTAGCGAATGATAGCCTCGTTCGACCGTATCCCGGCCCGCGCCAGCAGCGAACGTGCCGCCTGCGCATGCTGCGACCGCAGCAGGTTGAGGCGGTTCACGACCGCGCTCATTAAACTCGCCGCGGTCAGTCGCGGACGTGGCGGCCGCGCGCCGAGCACCGCCTCACGCAGGCTTTCGCGCTGCAGCGCAATGCGGGCGAACCGCCGGTCGAACGCCTCGCGCCCGCGCAGCGCATGCCAGACGGCGACAAAGGCGACCAGAACCGCCAGCGCGGCGAGACCGGAGATCAGCTCGTCGATGCTGAGCCAGTACGGCAGCCAGTCTTCCGGCCGGAAATTATCAACCCGGGTGCTGAGCATCGCGGCCGTACTTCCGCTTGGATTGCCCGCGCTCAGATCTCGAAGCGCGCCATCTTGACCATGATCGAGACGCCGGTGACCAGCATCAGGATCGCCACCCCGACCAGCATCATGCCGCGGACATCGGTGTATAGCGGCGCGATATAGGCCGGCGAGGTGAAGCTCATGATGCCGACGACCAGCACCGGCAGCGCGCCGAGGATCATCGTGCTCGCGCGCGCCTCGGCCGCCATTGCCCGCGCCTTGGCCCGCATCGCGCGCCGGCGGCGCAATACCTCGGAAAGATTGTTCAGGGTTTCGGCGAGATTGCCGCCAGTCTCGCGCTGCACGTTCAACGCGATGATCAGAAAGCGGAACTCCGGGGCGGTGATGCGCCGGGCGATGTCCCATAAGAGACTGTCGAGATCGCGCCCGACCATCATGCCGGCTTCGATGCCGCGCAGTTCGGTGCCGACCGGATCGCCGATTTCGTGGCCGGCGTTGATGATCGCCTCGGTCACCGGCAGGCCCGCGCGCAGCGCGCGTACCATCAGGTCGATCGTGTCCGGAAACAGCGCTATAAATCGGGTGACGCGTTTGCGGCCCATGCGGCCGACGACGTAATGCGGAAGGAACAACCCGATCGCCAGACCCGACAGCAGGCTGGCGATTGGACCGAGGCCGGCGGCGACGGCCAACAACAGGCTCGCCCCGAGCGCGACACCGATCGTCCAGATTGCATATTGGGCGAGCGTGATGCCTCGGCCGGTTTTCTCCAGCCGCCGCACCAGTGTGACGCGGCGTGGCAGCCAGCGCAGCACGCGTTCGATGCCGGTCGCAGGCCGGCGGCGCGACAGCGGGCGGACCGAGGCCGCGCCGCCAGACGCCACGGTGCTCGGCCGCGTCGCCGCCCGTGTCACCGAGATTTGCAGCATGCGGCGCCTGAGTTGCCGCGGCATGCCGCCGGTAAACGCCGCCGCGACCAGGAGCAGGGTCAAGCCGCTCATCGCACCGACGAACAGCGAAATCCCGGCGACCGGATCATCCGGCAGGTTCGGCATCATCAGATCGCCTCGATCAGGGCGCGCTCTAGACCGTAATACTGAGCGCGCGGCAGAAAAGCGGGTCGGATGCCGCTCGATTGAAACGTGCCGCGCAGCCTGCCGTCGGCGCTTTCGCCCTCATACTGATACGCGAACAGATCCTGGGTCGTAATGACGTCGCCCTCCATTCCGACCACCTCGGTAATTTGCGTGACGCGACGTTGGCCGTCGCGCATGCGGTTGACCTGACAGATCAGATGAACCGCCGAGGCGATCTGGGTCCGGGTCGCCTTCGAAGGCAGGTTGATGCCAGTCATGCCGATCATGTTCTCAAGCCGGGTCAGCGCCTCGCGCGGATTGTTCGCATGGATCGTGCTCATCGAGCCGTCGTGCCCGGTGTTCATCGCCTGCAGCATGTCGAGCGCCTCCTCGCCGCGGCACTCGCCAATGATGATGCGGTCCGGGCGCATGCGCAGCGCGTTCTTCAACAAGCCACGCATCGTGATCTCGCCGCTGCCCTCGAGATTGGCGCTGCGCGTTTCGAGGCGCACGACATGCGGCTGCTGCAGCTGCAGTTCGGCGGCGTCCTCGATCGTCACAACCCGCTCGGCGCGGTCGATCATGCGCGACAGCGCGTTCAAGAGCGTCGTCTTGCCCGACCCGGTACCGCCCGAGACCAGGATGTTGAGCCGGCAGCGCGCCGCGATTTTCAACACCGTCGCCATTGCCTGCGAGATGCTGCCGTTCGCCGACATCGTGTCGAGCGTGATTGATTTTTTCGAAAACTTGCGGATCGAGATCGACGCACCGTCGATCGCCAGCGGTGGAATGATGATGTTGACGCGGCTGCCGTCCGGCAGGCGCGCGTCGACGAGCGGGGTCGATTCGTCGATGCGGCGGCCGACGCGGGTCACGATCTTGCTGCAGACATTCATCAGGTGCTGATCGTCGCGAAAGGCGACATCGCTCAGTTCGAGCTTGCCGCGACGTTCGACATAGACTTGCTTTGGGCCGTTGACCAGGATGTCGGTGATGCTCTCG
>JBFXDF010000052.1:0-19676 GCA_050181375.1 Alphaproteobacteria bacterium | reverse complement strand
CACACCGAGCCCTACTGGCGCGACGTCGGCACGGTGGACGCGTTCTGGGCCGCCAACCTCGACCTCGCGTCGACCGACCCGGCGCTGAACATGTACGACCGCAACTGGCCGATCTGGACCTACCAGCAGCAGCTGCCGCCGGCGAAATTCGTATTCGACGACGAACACCGCCGCGGCATCGCGGTCGATTCGATGGTCTCGGGGGGCTGCATCGTGTCCGGGGCGCGGGTGGCGCGCTCGCTGCTGTTTTCGAGCGTGCGCGTCAACTCCTATGCCGAAACCTGCGAGGCGGTATTGCTGCCCGAGGTCGAGGTCGGGCGCTACGCGCGGCTCAACAAAGTCGTTGTCGATCGCGGCTGCCGTATCCCGGAGGGGCTCGTCGTCGGCGAGGATCCCGAGGCGGACGCGCGGCGGTTCTATCGCAGCGAAGACGGCGTCGTTCTTATAAGCGCCGACATGCTTGCCGCGTTGTAGCACCATCAGCGCCGAAGTATCCGTCTTCGCCGCCGCTGAAGCTGATACCGGTCATGTTGCATCGCCACCCCAGGCCGCCTTGGCCGGGCTTGACCGACAACAGTTCGGTCCAGCACGCGTTGCCCATTTCTGCCCGGCCGCACATCAGAAACAGGAAAGAACAGCCCCTCGGCTGGGCTTGACCCGGCCGTCCACGTCTTTCGGGCGACACAACCGAGTCGACAACACGTTATGGCCGGATCAAGCCCGGCCATGGGGTACTTCAGTTTGCGCCGAATACAGTCGAAATTGCTGACCGGGCAGCGGCGGGCTCGACCCGGCATCTGAGATCCGCGGGTTAAGCGCGCGGAATCGCGGTTGAAGGGTCAAAGCAGTCTCAGAGAAACGCGCTTTAAAGTCGTGGTAGCGGCAATCGCCGTAGGCTCGGAGTCGGTCAGACAGTTCTCGCCGCCGCCTCGGCCCGCCGGACGAGCAGGCGGGCGAACGGGCTCGCCGGTTTCGCGTCGATCCTCTCGGCGGCCAGCGCGGCGGCAAGCCTCGTCTGTCCCGATCGGAACGCCGCCTCGATCAGCGTCAAGTCGATAACGTCGCGCTGCGCATGGCTGCCGCCGAAACGATGGGCGATGTTGCGGATCGGCCTCAGCCGCCGTACCGCCGACGCGTAATCCCCCTCGCCGAATGCCTGAATAGCTTTCGCGAGAGGGTGGCCGACCTCGCGGGTGAAGGATGCGTTGTCACCCGCGCGCACGATCGCTTCGGCGTGGGATGCGAGCAGGGTTTCGCTCGCCCCGCTCCGGCCGGCGCCGACAAAGGCCATCATCGCGTGCACGTCGTTGAAGGCGTAGTTGCCGGCCGTCGCGAGCGGCTCCCAATTATCGGCGACGGCGTTCCACCGATCGCCCACCTCGACGCCGCGAAGATGCAGCCGCCACAGCAGCGCCGAGGCGTCGATCATGTCGAGAACGACTGTCGATCTTCCGCCGAAAATCGGTCCGTCGAACAGCGCCAGCACCTCACCCGTCTCGCCGAGATCGAGGTGATACAGCGCCAGATGCCACCAATTATGGACGCAGAAGAAGCTGTCCCTCGACCATGCCTCGGGGTCGGCGCGCATCCAGGCGATGCCGTCGCGCTGGCGGCATTGCATCTCCATCACATGCGCCACGGCGTGCTGCGCCCATCCGTCGCGCGGCTCGAGTTCGACCCCCTTGCGGCCCTCCGCCTCGGCGCGGGCATAGTCGCCGGTTTCCTCGAGCCCAAAGGCATGCATTCCGAGCATCGCGTGATATCCCGGCATACCCGGTGTCCAGGCCGGCAAGACCCTCGCGATCCGGTCGCGCAGCATGCGCGCGTTGCCGGTAAAGAAATCGATCTGGTGTCCCGCTTGCAACGCCAGAACGTCGCGCGGATGCTCGATCGACAGGTCCTCGAGCGTGCCGGCAGCCTCGTGCCAGCTTCCCGCGACAAGCTGGCCGATCGTCGCCACGTGGCCGCGTTCGCGCCCGTCGCACGCCAGCTGGTCGGCGGCTCGCCAGCATTCCCGCGCAACCGCGAGCGCGCCCGGCTCGGTGCCCAGCAGGTGCAGATACGCCTTGACGACGTGCGCCATGACAAAACCCGGACTGACGGCCAGCGCCTCGTCAATCGACGCGACCGGATCGCCGATAAAGCACTGAAGCTGATGCAGCGCAGTTTCGTAATGCGCCTTGCTCGATGGGGTGGCGCCGGTAAGGGCATGGCCGAGATCGTCAACAATCGCCATACGGTCGGCTCCCACTCGGTGATGCGGTCTGGCGCCTGCTCGAAGCGGATTGATCTTTGTCTCGTCAGCGAGACGGCGGAATGTCGGTGGGCTGCGCCGGAAGAGCATATTTATCCGACCGCGGGACGATAGCCCATTTCGGATCGCCGTCAAAGCCGCGGACCTTGCTGTAAACGTTCGATACCCACCATTTCCAGGCTTCGGCCGCGCCGGTATCGTTGTTGTCGACGAGATAGGCAAGACCTGGTGTGCCCCAGACCTGCCGGCCGTCCGGAAAAAGATTTTTTGCGAAATACGGCGGCAGCTCATTCGCAAGATACTCGGGGGTAAACACAGAAAGTGTCTCGGCCCAGCTCGACAAATACCCACCGCCGTTTTTTTCGACCGGTATCTGATAGAGTGCGGGAGCATAGGGATTTCCCGATGTTCTTATCATATCGGTGAACCATTTCCCGGAATAGGAGAGCAGCGGTTTGCTGGCGAAGCCAAGCTCACCGACGCGGCCGAGAGCATAGATGACGTAATACTGCATCCAGGGCGACGTAAAGGAACCAGCCTTGTCTGCCCTCCACACTCCCTGTTTTTCATTGTACGTGACAATGGAATTGTATTCGGGGCGCGTCGGAAAGCCGTTCGACTCCCAGTTATGAAGCGTCGGAGGCGGGCAGGGTATCGAACCTGCAGTACAGCTGTAACCATTCCCCTCCTGTTGCCCCCACAATTTGACCGCGGAACCGTCGAACGGCGTACCGCTGATGCGGAACCCGCCTTCCCAGCGGGCGATCGCGTCGTTCGTGAGATAGCGGAAATAAGCCTTCTCGGGTGTCCCGTCAGGCGCGGCAAAGGCTGCCTCGGCGCGATTGCGCAGCACCCATCCGGCGCCGCGCAGCTCATCGCCGATCACGCCGTCGGCGCCGCTGGGTCCCCGGCCATTGGGCGAGCTTGGCAAGGCGTAGCGCGCCGCGCTGAACCCGGCCCACATATACATTTCATTCAAGTAATACGGATCCCCGGTGAGAATGTACTGCGGATAAAACGGCGCCGGCTGGTGCGCTCCATCAAAGCTCCATTTTTGCGAAACCGGGCCGACCACGGTAACGCGATCCTCGGGTTTCGTTTCCGGCCACGTCAACATGTCGGGCCGGTATAGCGCCATTGTTTTCCGGTTGGTGATCGACACCACGCGGCCGATACCTGTTCCCGCTCCAGGCGGGTCCGTGCGCAGAAAATTTCTTGTCGGATCGCTCTCGCGCAGGTTCACCGACCACGCCGAGGCCAGGTCGGCGGTGCCGAGCGCCACCCGCCGCAACCGCCAATCGCCGGAGTACAGCCACATCACGGTCCATTGCGGATAGGGCGCGATCTCCGGGCGTCCGCCGCCGGCACCCATGCCGGTCTGCCAAATCCCCTTGCTGTTCCAGCTTCCATCATACAAATCATTGGGTCGCGACAGCCAGCCGCGCAAATCCGCCTCGATCGCCGCCGGCGATAGAGAAATCTTTGTATCGAAATTCGGAATGTAACGTGTCGACGCGAGATACGCGAGATTGTTGTCGATATCGATTTTCTGTTGCGGTTCGCCGCCCAGCCAAAAAACCTTTGTCCAGTTCGACATCGACCAGTGCACCTTGTTGTTCTCACCGCCGGAGAGGTCGATCGTGTAAACAGTCTTCGGCGACGTCGCGCCGAGCGTGAGGGTTAGCGCGTATGCGAGGTCTTCCAGTTCGGTCGTCTTCCCGTTCTCCCCCACATATCGTACGCTTACCTGGCGGGTCGACGGCCAGAAGGTCGCATAGAAACGAGGCCGGAATGGACGGTGGCCGTCACCGTTGCCCAAATCGTATTTCGCCGCGACGCTGTCGTCGGCCAGCTCGATTGTTTGGGCAATCGGTCCCGAGGTCCATAGCGTATAATGGCCGTCTTGCAGCATCCGGCGGGCCGAGGCGAGGGCCGTCACTCCCGAAGTGAACGCAAGCCGCATCGTGGCGTCGAAGTTGAATTTCGGGTCGAGCATTTGCGCCGGGGTCAGCGGTGTATTGTTGCCCGACGGCTGATCGCGGAAGCTAAGCGTAATCTTATTATTTGCCGGTATCCTGCGAATGACGATCGAAATAACCGCGAAGGCGACGGAGCCGTCGGGAAAGCGGTTCTTGATATCGGCCTGGGTCGCAACGGGAACGCCGTCGATCAGGACCTGAGGGTAGCCGCGAATTTCGCCGCGCATGAACGGCCGGCCGAACTGGAGGGGGTAGTTGGCCACGTCGGCGTCGTGTCTGCTCGTGATGGTGATTGTGTTGGACGCCGCGACCGCCCAGCCGGGAGCAAGCAATATCGCCGCGATCAGCGCGAGAACCGGGCCAAAGACGCCACGTTTCATGTTTACGCCCTCAAGGCATTTGCAGTGGTGGACCGAACCAATTTGCCGCAAACCGTATCGGATAGGCCTCTCACCCGCGTTTGTGATTAAAAGATTGTTGTTAAAATCCGATGAAACCCCGCGCCGGGATGTTGCCGCGATCGACGCCGACTTCGACGGCAATGCCTGTCGCGCACTCGCCGCACTCGACCCGGCTGCCCTGTTGCCGTGTCGCTCGCGCGGCGCCGCTAAGCTGGCGCCAGCGCCGCCCGTACCTCGGCCAGCCTGTCCAGCGATCGCAGAACCTTCGACTGCTCGTTGGGCAAATGGCGCACCAGAATGTCGGTGTAGCCGATCGTTTCAAAGGCCCGGAACCGGTCTGCCACCTCGCCGACCGATCCAGCGACCAGAGCTTCCGCAGGCGCGGCGCGATAGCCTCGGCTCAGCGCATCCTGCATCGCCGCTCGAGCCTCGGTAGCTGTTTCGCCCACGTAGACGTCGCGCCGCAACACGACCGCGCCTGGCTCCCTGCCATAGGCGGCGCAGCGCTCGCGATAAAAATCGGCCTGCTCGCGCGCCTCTTCGGCGGTGAGCGCGGGGCTCGCGATCCAACCCTCGGCGAGCCTTGCCGCGCGGTCGATCGCGGGGGGCGCACTGGCCCCGATCCACACCTCGACCGGTTCGGCCGGACGCAGCGCGAGGCTTGCCTCGGCGATCCGGAACCGCCGCGAAGAACTCACCGTTTCGCCCGCCAACAGACGCCGCACGATATCGAGCGCTGCCTCGAACGCGGACGGACGCGTCCGGAAATAGGCGCCCATCGCGGCGAACCTTGCCTCGCCCCAGCCGAGGCCGCATTGCATGATAAAGCGCCCCCGCGCGACGGCGGCCAGCGTTCCGATCTGCTCGGCCACCAGCACCGGGTGCCACAGCGGGAGCAGGAACAGGCATCCGGCCGGAGCCTCGCCCCATTCCGCGAGAAGCCGGCCGAGGATCGGCGTGTTCTGATAATAGGGTGTCGGCGACACGTGCTGGTCGCCGACAAACAGCGAATCGAGCGCCGCCCGGCGCGCCGCCGCCGCCCGCTCGATCATCCAACCCGCTCCCAGGCGCGGATTTTTAACATCCGGGTAATTGCTGGCGAGCGAGATTCCGATCCTCATCGTCTTATCCCTTCGAATGGCCTGCCCCACCGCCTCGCCAGACCCCGACAGATTATCGGTGCCCGGTCCCTTTCAGCTTCAGGCCGAGCAATGGGGCAACCGCCTCGGGGGGCAGCCTCGACAACCCCTCCGGCGGGTCGAACAGCGCCGCCGGAAGCGGCCCGGTTTTGACGCCGCTGAGTTCCCAGCGGATCGTCGACGCCTTGCCCTTCGCATTGGTGAACGTGCCGGCGAGCCGCATCGGAATACCGTCGCCGCTCAGCCACAGCATGCCTTCGGCATGGCCTTCGGGGATTGATTTGTCGATCGCGTATTTCGTCGTCGCGATACCGTTGACGGTCTCGCGACCGACCGGGTGCTGCGCCAGCGCCGCCGCGTTGAGGAGCCGCAGTTCCGGCGGGATCTCGAACTGCACGACGGTTTTGATGCCGGTCAGCACGACCTCCGCGAGCGGGCTGTCGCCGCGCAGCAGGAACACCGGCTGCAAGCCCAGGATCGCCTGCTCGTGCCGCTCCCTGCCCGGCATCGCCCAGACCTTGCCGCGATAGGTGTGCCCGTCGATCACCAGCGTCCGCTCGGCGCTGAAGCCGGTATGCGCGTCGATCAGCGTCGCCGCTCGCGGCGCGCACGGAATCGCGGAGAGACCCAGGGCAATAACGAATAGGGCGATGACGGCGAGAAAGCGCATTGCGGCATCCCAGCCAGAATTTCCGGAGGTTGGTGGCAGCCTACTGCGGCGGATTGATGGCACTGGTTGGCGCGCGGCTGCTGGCGGAGACCACGTCATCCGCGTCAGCACATAAGCGGCATCCCGGCCGTCGCCGCGCGACGCGACCGCTTTACCGCTGCGGCGAGTGCGCCTGCGCGGTGCCGAACAGGCCGCCGGCCCTGTCGGCGAGCCAGACGAGCCAAGGCCGGCGGTGTTTCGTATCGACCTCGACCGTCGCGCTCAGCCCGGCGTGCAGCGGCAGATCGGCGGGCGGATCGGCCAGCGAGAGCCGCACCGGCAGGCGCTGTACCACCTTGACCCAGTTGCCGGTCGCGTTCTCGGCCGGCAGCAGCGAGAAGGTCAGCCCGGTGCCGGGGCTGAGGCTTTCCACGGTGGCCTCGATCATCGCGTCGGGATAGGTGTCGATCGCGACCGTCGCCTTTTGACCCGGCCGCATATGGGTCAGCTCCGTTTCCTTGAAATTGGCCTCGATCCAGACCCGGTTCGAGATCATCGAAAATACCGGCGCCGCCGCGTTGACGTAGGACCCGACCTGCAATTGTTCGACCTTGGTCACGATGCCGTTCGACGGCGCCCGCACCACGGTGCGTTCGAGGTCGTACTCGGCCTTGTCGAGCGCCGCCTGCGCCTTTTGCACCATCGGGTGCTCGTCGACCGGCAGGCTCGGATCGCCGCCGAGTTGCGCCAGCATGTTGGCGAGGTCGCTCTGCGCCGAAACGACCTTTTGGCGCGCCACCTGCATCGCGTTCTGCACCTGATCGAAGGTCGAGCGCGGCGCGTTTCCGTTGGCCAGCAGCTGGCGCTGGCGCTCGAATTCGCGCTGCTGATAGGCGAGCGTTTCCTCCGCCGCTTTCAGATCGGCGAGCTTCTGGTTGTAGGTCGCCTGCATCGCCTGGACTTGCAGCTTCGCCGCCGCGAGCGCCGCCTTGGCTTCCTCCACCGCGATCCGGAAGGTCTTGTCGTCGATCCGGAACAGAACCTGGCCGCGCGATACGCGCTCGTTGTCGTGCACCGCGACCGCGACGACGCGGCCAGGAACATCGGCGCTGACCATTGTGCGCGCCGCCTGGACGTAGGCGTCGTCGGTCGACACGTAGCGTCCGCTCGTCAAATACCACCACCCCGCGACCAGCAGCACCACGACCGGCCCGGCGATCATCAGCGGCAGGCGGAGCCGCTGGCGCAGCGGCCGCGCCGGCCGCGTCGCGGCCGGCAGATCGCGGTCGCTCGCCGCGCGCGAAAAGCTCGTTCGCGTATCCGGTTCGGCCGAACTCGTCACCTTGTGCCCTCCGCGGCGGAGACGGCCGGTTCGGCCGCGTCGGACGGCTGTCTCACCACCGGCCGGCGCTCGATGCGCCGCGGCGCGCTCGCGGCCGTGTGGCGTTCGCTCGCGGCGGGATGGATTTCCGTTGCGCCGGACGCCTCCGCCGGCACCCGCTCCGACAGCGTCGCGTGCACCCGCGTCAACAGCGCCATCAGCTCCGCCTGCTCCGACGGCGAAAGCCGGGCCAGCGCCTCGTCGCGCGTCTCGTTCGCCACGGCGCGGATGCGGCCGAGGATCGGACGGGCCTTGTCGGTCAGAAACAATCGCCTGGCGCGGCGGTCGGCGGGGTCCGGGCGACGCTCGATCCACCCGGCGTCCTCCATGCGGTCGATTTGCCGCACCAGCGTCATCGGCCTGACCTCGAGCAGGTCGGCGAGCCCGGCCTGGTTGATTCCCTCGTGACGCGAGATCCGGGCCAGCGTACGGCATTGCGCCCGCGTCAGACCGAGCCGCCTTCCGTTATGCGAAAACCGTCGTCCGAACAGCCGCGCCACATCGTTGACGAGAAAACCGAAACTGCGATCGAGATCCACCTGCGCCGCCTCGCGATCGGAAAATAGAACACATTGATGATGATAAGGTTACCAAACCATTTCATCGGCGCGCCAGCGGGAAGGGCGCTAGGCTGATCTGTCGGAATCCGATGGCTCGACCGGCGCCCCGGCCCTCGACCTGCTCGGCCGGCGGGTCCGCGTCCGCGTCCCGCCATGCCCGCCGCACGCGGCCGCCTCGGCTAGAATTCGTCCGCCGTTGACGGCACCGCGCGGCCGCGCGGGCGTTCGCGGCAGGAGGCACATCGATCGGAGCGTCCGATGAGCGACAGCGGCAGCATCTCGGTTCTCGGCATCTGCGGCAGTTTGCGCCGCGGCTCGTACAACATGGCGGCCCTGCGCGCGGCGATCGCGCTGAAGCCGGCGAATATGACCGTTACCGTCGCCGACATCTCGCAAATCCCGCTCTATAACGAGGACGTGCGGGAACAGGGGTTCCCGCCGCCCGTCGAGACCTTGCGCCGCCAGATCGCCGCGGCCGACGCGCTGCTGTTCGCCTGCCCCGAATACAACTACTCGATGACCGGCGTGCTGAAGAACGCGATCGACTGGGCCTCGCGCCCGCCCGATCAGCCGTTTGCCGGCAAGCCGTGCGCGATAATGGGCGCCTCGATCGGCATGATCGCCACCGCGCGGGCGCAATACGATCTGCGCCGCAGCTGCGTCTTTCTCGACATGCACCCGCTGAACCGGCCCGAGGTGATGATCGGACAGGCGCAGAACAGGTTCGACGCCGACGGCAACCTCACCGACGAGGCGACCAGGGGTTTCATCCGCGACCTGATGGCCGCTCTCGCAAGCTGGGCGTCTCGGTTCGGCAACAAACCCTAGCGGCGGACGCCAGTCCGCCGGCCGAATCGGCGACGCTCACCCGGCGCGGGGCGGTACGGCTGTCTGCGCGGGTTGATCCGGCCCTCCGCAGCCATTAGTACCATCCGAGCGATGCAGCGGTCTGGGATAGTCGCGGCCCCGCCGCGCCCCTTAATCTCAGACCGGCGCCTCGCGCGCGAAGGGCCGGCCACCTTGGCGATGCCGAGACGGCGACCCTGCCTGACAATGCTGGGGAGAGTGGACTGATGCGCACAATTCGATTGCTGAGCGGCGCCGCGTTTCTGATCGGCGCGATGACGGCCGCCAATGCCGGGGCGGCCGAACTCAAGGTGCTGAGCGCCGAGGCGATGAAGCCGGCCGTGCAGGAACTCGCGGCGGCCTATGAGAAAAAATCCGGAAACAAGGTGAAGGTCGAATACGCGACCGATGCGAACGGCGAGAAGCAGGTTGCCGCGGACGATTCGATCGATATCGCGATCCTGACCAAGGATAGCATCGAGAACCTCATAAAAACCGCCAGAATTCTTACCTTCCCCAAGGTGCTGGCCACGGGGTCGGGCCCGGAGGTCGTGTATGTCGCGGGCGCCTCCCTTCTCACCGAGGAACCCATCGCCGCCAAGTCATTGATGGATTTTCTGGCAAGCCCGGAGGCGAAAAAGGTCTACGAAGCCAAGGGGATGAAAACAAGCTGACATGGTCGAACCGGCCTCGGACCGCGTGGCACTCGTCACGGGAGCGAGCGCCGGGATCGGGCTCGAGACCGCGCTCGGCCTCGCCCGCGCCGGTTTCCGGGTCGTCATGGCCGGCCGGGACGCGTCGCGCACGGAGCAGGCGCGGCGGCTGGTCGCCGAGCGTTCGGCCTCGGACCGCATCGAGACCGCGCTCGCCGATTTCGCCAGTCTCGCGGCGGTGCGCGCCCTCGCCGGGACGGTGCTCGGCCGGCACGGCCGGCTCGACCTGCTGGTCAACAACGCCGGGATTATCGCGCCGCGATACCAGCTGTCCGAGGACGGGTACGAGCTGACGATTGCCGTCAATCACCTCGCGCCGTTCCTGCTCACCAACCTGCTGCTCGACCGGCTGCGCGCGTCGGCCTCGCCATCCGCGCCGGCACGGATCGTCACCGTCGCCTCGCAGGCGCATCGCGGCGCGCGGCTCGATCTCGGGCGATGGATGGATTGGCAGGGCTGGACCCCGCTGCGGGCTTACGGCCGCTCAAAGCTGTGCAACATCCTGTTCACGCGCGCTCTGGCGCGGCGCCTCGGCGACGCCGGCGTCGTCGCGGCCTCGCTGCATCCCGGCGTTATCGCGACAAAGATCGGCGATTCGGCCGGCCGCGTCGCCGGGTTTGGCTGGCGTCTGGCAAAACCCCTTTTCGCGACGCCCGAAAAAGGCGCGCGCACCGCGCTGTTTCTCGCGACCACGCCCGATCCGGCCCGGTTTCACGGCGCCTATCTGATCGACCGCAAACCCGCCGACCCCGACCCGGTCGCGCGCGACGACGCGTTGGGCGACCACCTCTGGGCCGAAAGCGCCCGCCTCGTCCGACTGTAACCGGCCCACCGGGTACGGCCCCGACCCCCTTATCGACCATCGGCGCCGCTCGCGAATGAGTTTGATCGCGCAAATCGAATTGTCATTTCCGCGCAAGCGGGAATCCACGGCGCAATACGAACACCTGCCGCCGTACCCCCATTTCGCGCCGGTGACGAGGATGTTTCGAACTAATCAGAATATGCTTCAAGCATCGGAACCGCCGACCGGTGACGAGGTTACCGCCGGCCCGGCAATCCGGCGATAGACGCCGAGGATGCAGACCTCGGGATAGCGCAGCCCGGCCGCCCGCAGGGCGCGCCACAAACTCAACTCCGCGCGCAGGCACGTCTTCCAGCGCTGGAGCGTGCGGCAATCGTCGAGGAGGCTGTAGCTTTCCTCGCGGAAACCGTGCGCGGCGAAAATCCGCGCCAGCGTCTTTCTCGTGTTCAGTTTGAACACGGTCGGAAACGTGTCGGACGGATGCGACCCCCACAAAAACCGCTTTGCCTTGTGCCGCAGCCACATCGGCGTCGCGGCCGTGGCGAGCGATACCGGCGCCCATTTATGCACGGTGTAGACGACCACCAATCCTCCGTCGGCCGTCAGCCGGCCAAGCGCGGCGACCGCCGCGTCCGGGTTCGCGATGTGCTCGGCGACCATGCGGAGCGATATGAGGCTGTAGCGCCGGTCGGCATCGAGGTCCTCGATCCGGCATTGGTGCTTTTCGCCGAGCAGCGGGTTGCGCTGGATCGACGCATCGGGGTCGACGCCGGCAACCGATCGGCAGCGCGCCGCGAGCAGTTGCGCGAGGCGCTGGTTCTGCGGCAGCAGCCGCCAGCCGCATCCGACATCGAGCCAGTCCGTATCCTCGCTCACCAGGCTCGCGAGCGCGGCCTCGTACCATTCGTCGGGCGTGTGGTAGCCGAACCGCGCCGACAGCGCCGGCCCCCATCCCAGGACCCCCGACGCCGGCGTCCGCAGCCGGACGACCTCGCGCAACGCGTCGGCCGTGATGCCGCGATACGGCACCTCCTCATCGTCTCGCATCGCCACCATCCCTCGGCACGTGGCCCGCATCATCAATACCAAGGTGCAAACAAATAATGGTTAAATCACCTGATCGCCGCCCGGGCGCTGGAAGCTGCGGCATCCTGTTCGCGCGTCCGTCTGCGCGGCGCCTCTGACGAGGCAAACTCCCTGGCCGCCGCTTCGACGTTCGCCCGCTCGCGTCTCGCACCGAATTCGGGCATCGTTCGGGGAGACTAACCCCGCGGTTTCACGCGGTGCTGAACAGGGAAAACGCCGATGGCCGATCCCGCGCCGGACCTGACGGCGGAGCCGATAAGCACGCCGGGCCTCGCAATTCTCGCTTGGGCGCTTCTGCGTATCGGCGCGTTCGCCATTGGCGGCCTCGGCGCGACCCTGTCGTTGCTGAACCGCGATCTCGTCGAACGGCGCCGGTGGGTTCGTTCCGACGACGTATCCGAGGCGCTGGCCTATACGAAGCCGCTGCCTTGATCGACTTCCGGTCTGATCGAGCGGAGCTTCCGCATTATCCCGTGTGTGTGGTTCGCAGTGTTGAGAGCGGCGCGCGAGCGAATTCCGCCGAGATTGCTTCGCTTCGCTCGCGATGGCAGCAAGCGAGCGTCAATTGCGAGGAGCGCCGGCGACGAAGCAATCTCGGCGGAACGCGTTCCAACCCCGCGGATTGCGACAGGTGAAGTTTAGAGCGGGCCGGTATCGGGTGCGACCCGACGGGCGGCAAATTCCTTGCGCAACGCTTTCATTTCCTCGAAGCGCTTTGTCACGTCGCGCAGGATCGCCGCGACGCCGATCAGATTGCCCTCATGGTCGCGGAACGGAAAGATCGTGAACTCGATCGAGATCCGCCCTCCGTCCTTGCGTAGAGCCGGGACCGCGAGGACATCGCCGTCCCCGTATCGCGTTTTTCCCGTTTTCATCGTCTCGCCATAGGCAACCCAATGACGCTCGCGCAAATTTTCCGGGATTATAAGGTCGAGCGACCGGCCGCTCGCCTCCGCCGCCGAGTAGCCGAAAATCCGCTCGGCGCCGCGGTTCCAAAACCGGGTCAGACCGCCATAATCCGCATAGATGACCGCGTCGGGGCCATCGTGAACCAGCGTCCAGCAGAACCGGTCGGTGTCGAGCCCTACATGACCGCCGTGCATCTCAAGGCTCCTGCGGCAGCGTGATCCGAACGCCCTGTAGTGGAAACGCCGCGGGGACAATGCCGATCATGGGCTTTTAGCCGCAGGAGGGCGGCGGAAATCGGGAGCCTCTCGCTCGAGCGGAACTTACCCTTCGTTATTCGCCGGGTTGAGCGCGGCGCGCCAGCGCGACAGCACCGAGCGCAGCGTTTCGGCCAGTTCGCGGCGCATCGGCGCGCCGAGAAAATCGGCGATCGGCAGGGTGCGTCCGTGCGAGGCCAGCAGCAGCCGGTTCGATTCGTCCGGCCGCTCCAGCAGGATCACCCGCAGCCAGAACGGTTGAAAATGCCATATCAGGCGCTCGCCGTAGACATCGATCCGCTCGACGGTGAAATCGTCGTCGGCGAGGCGCAAGATCTCGCGCCGCCGCGCGCTGCGGTAGTTGAGGCGGAACGCCAGATAAATAAGCGCGACGTCGAGGCCGAAAAAGCCGCACACCGGCCAAGCCCCGATCGACACAAAGCCGATCCCGACCGCCACACTGATGAGGCCGAGCACCAGCATCAGGATGTTGAACCCGCGCGGCGGCAAGCTGCGGTGCGGCAGCAGTACGCGCTCGAAAAAGACACCGGTACCCGCGCCCATCTGCAGAAGATAGGATGCCCCGATGCCGCCCGCCAAGCCGTCCGCGCCAAATCCCCCACCTCGGCGACCTGAGATGCCGGCCGATCACCCCCACCCTCCCCTCCCCCGCAATCCCCGGATCAAGTCCGGGGAGGGGAGGGTTAGGGAAGGGGCGCCGCGGCTGGAAAGTCAGACCTCTAGCCGGGCGGCGTCCGCCGGCGCCCGCGCACCCAAGCCGAAGCGGCGACGCCCGTTCTCGAAGGCCGCGGTGGAGGAATTCTATCGCCGGCTGTCGGCGAGCCGGCCGATCCCGCAAACCGAACTCGAATTCATCAACCCGTACACGCTCTTGATCGCGGTCGTGCTGTCGGCGCAGGCGACCGATGTCGGCGTCAACCGCGCCACCCCGGCGCTGTTCGCGGTCGCCGACACGCCGCAAAAGATGCTCGGCCTCGGCGAAGAGCGCCTCATCGAGTTCATCCGCACTATCGGGCTGTTTCGCACCAAGGCGCGCAACATCGTCACGCTGTCTCGGATCCTGATCGACGAATACGGCGGCGAGGTGCCGCGCCAGCGCGAGGCGCTCGAAAAGCTGCCGGGTGTCGGACGCAAGACCGCCAATGTCGTGCTCAACGTCGCGTTCGGCGAGCCGACCATCGCGGTCGATACGCATATTTTCCGGGTCGGCAACCGCACCGGCCTCGCCCCCGGCAAGACGCCGCTCGAGGTCGAGCAGCGCCTCGACGCCGTGACCCCGGCGCACTACAAGCTCGGCGCGCATCACTGGCTGATCCTGCACGGCCGCTACGTGTGCAAGGCGAGACGACCCGAGTGCCCGGTCTGCGTCGTCGCCGATCTCTGCCGGTACGGCGACAAGACCCCGCCAGCCGGGCTGGCCGCCGGGCGGGCGCAGACCGTCACGGCGGAGCCGCGCGACCCGAAACCGCGCCGCGGCAAAAACCCGGCGCCGTAAAACCGACGCAATCTCGTGCTATGCAATCGTCATCGCGGGCCGCGGGATCGAAAAACCCATTTGTTTCGTGGCATTACCCAGAAACTTCCCTGTTCCGGTAAAAGATTTCCCTGAATCGCCGCAGCGAATTCCCTGTTTCCGGATAAACCTTCCGCGGGAACGCAAACAACTCCCGTGAGTTAGCCGCCACTACCGTCTGAATTTTCCCTGCCGGCAGGGAAATACAGGGAATGCGGCCCGCCGCCCGCGTCCGCCGGTCACGCCTCGGCCAGCACGTTGACGCCGCGCGCCGCCTCGACGATCTCGCGCCACGTCTCGTCGTCGATCGGGACGCCGTCCCTGAGCCGCGCTTCGCGGTTGGCGCGTTCCGGATCGCCGGGGATCAGCACCGGTTCATCGGGACGGCGCGGCGGCGATGCGGTGATGTACTCCGCCATCGCCCGGATCTCGTCCTTCATCCAAGCCTGGTCGACCAGCCGGCCCGGATCGATGATCACGGTCAGCATGCCGTTGGTGACGCCCTCGGCCTGCTGCCGCTCGGGGCGCATCGTGCCGCTGCCGGTCACCGCCCCGGCCAGCATCTCGCAGACGAAGGCCAGCGCGTAGCCCTTGTGCTCACCGAAAGTCAGCAGCGAGCCGCGCGGCCGCCGGTACATGACATTGGGGTCGGCGGTCGGCTCGCCGTCCGGGTCGAGCAACGTCTCGGCGGCAATCTCTTCCCCCTTGTTGCGCGCGACCCGCACCTTGCCCATCGCGATGCGGCTCGTGGCCATGTCGGCGATGATCGGGCGCTCGGGGGCGGGGCCGGGCAGCGCGACGCAGACCGGGTTGGTGCCGAACCTGCCGTCGCGGCCGCGCCACGGCGCCACCGCCGGGCGCTGGTCGGTGATATTGACAAAATGCATCGAAACCAGCCCGGCCGCGGCGCACATCTCGCCATAGGTGCCGATGCGGCCGATATGGTGCGCGTTGCGCAAGGCGACGACCGCGACCCCGTCGCGTCTGGCGCGCCCGATCCCGAGGAGGATCGCGTTGCGCGCCACGATCTGGCCCCAGCCGCGCTCGCCGTCATAGACGATGATCGAGCCCTGGTCGCTGACGACCCGTCCCGGCTGGTTCACCGCCGCGTGTCCACCGCGCAGATTGCGCAGATAGGACGGGATCATGCCGACCCCATGGCTGTCATGGCCTTTCAGATTGGCCTCGACGAGATGCTCGGCGACGATCGCCGCCTCGTCCTCGGCGCTGCCGGCCGCGGCGAACACGTGGCGCGCGAGACCAATCAGCTTGTCGGCGGGGACGGTCGGCATCAATCCTCTCCAAGTTCCTGCCCCAACTCCTGCTGGCGCGCGGCGATGCGCAGCGGGTGGGCCGGGTAGACGCCGAGGATTCTGACCTCGGTCGAGAAAAAATCGAGTTCCTCGAGCGCCAGTTTGAGCGGGCGGTCGTCCGGGTGCGCCTCGACATCGGCGTAGAACTGCGTCGCCGAAAACCGGCCGCCGACCATGTAGCTTTCGAGCTTGGTCATGTTGACGCCGTTGGTCGCAAACCCGCCCAGCGCCTTGTATAGCGCGGCCGGCACGTTGCGCACGTTGAACACAAAGGTCGTGACGGCCGGGGCGCCGCGCGGCGGGCGGACCGGCTCGCGCGACATGATGACAAACCGGGTCGTATTGTGCTCGGCGTCCTCGATGTTCCGCGCCAGCGAGACGAGCCCGTAGATTTCGCCGGCCAGCTCGGAGGCGATCGCCGCGACCGAGGCATCGCCCAGCTGCTTGATTTCGGCGGCGCTGCCGGCGGTGTCGGCGCGCACCACCGGCTGCAAGCCGTGCGAGCGCAGGAAGTTGCGGCACTGCGACAGCGCCTGGATGTGGCTGCGCACCGCCCGGATGCGGTCGATCCCCGCGCCGGGCAGCGCCAGCAGATGGTGGTTCACCCGCTCGAAATGCTCGGCGATGATGTAAAGACCCGAATCGGGCATCAGGTGGTGGATGTCGGCGACCCGCCCGGCGACCGAGTTCTCGATCGGGATCATCGCGAGCCGCGCCGCGCCGTCGCGCACCGCCGCGAACGCGTCCTCGAATGCGGCGCAGGGCATGCTCGTCATGTCCGGAAACACCCGCCGGCACGCCAGGTCGGAATAGGCCCCCGGCGAGCCTTGGAAGGCGATGGTCCGATCAGGAATATCAGCTGTAATCACGCGCAGATTCTGCCTTCAGGAGAGGACCGCGTTCCCGGCGAAGGCCGGGACCCATGCTTCAAGCACTCGGAAGGCTGAAAAATGGGTCCCGGCCTTCGCCGGGAACGCGACGATTTTCTGTGCCGGAAGTGACACGTTTATCACGGCGCCTCCATCAACTGGCGGGCGCGGGCGAGGTCGTCCGGGGTGTCCACCTGAACCCCGAGCTGCGCCTTGTCGATCAGGCTGACCCAGATGCGCATGCCGGCTTCGAGCGCACGCAGCTGTTCGAGCCGCTCGCGCCCCTCAAGGACGCCGCGCGGCAGCCCGACAAAGCGGTCGAGCGCGGCGCGGCGATAGGCATAGAGGCCGACATGCTCGTGATGCGGCCCCTCACCCCACGGCACCGCCGCCTTGCTGAAATAGAGCGCGCGCGCCGGGCGCGACGGGTCGGCGAAACCCGCCGCGACCTTGTTGACGCTGCTGTCCGTGAGAGAAGCCGGGTCGGTGATCTCCGCCGCCAGGGTGGTGATGTCGGCGTCGGTTTCGCCGAGCGCTCGCAGCGCCACCCGGATCGCGGCGGGGTCGAGCATCGGCATGTCGCCCTGGACGTTGACGACGGCGTCATGGGTTCGCTCGGGGTCGAGCGCCGAGATCGCCGCGTGAATGCGATCCGAGCCGGTCGGCAGCTCCGGATCGGTCATGACGGCCCGCCCGCCGGCGCGCTCGACCGTTTCGGCGATCGCGCGGTCGCCGCTGGCGACGACCACAGGGCCGCAATCGGCCGCGACCGCCACGCGCCAGACATGCACGATCATCGGCACGCCGGCAATGCTTGCCAGCGGCTTGTTCGGCAGCCGGGTCGCGGCGAGCCGCGCCGGGATCAGCAGTATCGGGTTGCGGATCGCGTCCTGGGAGGTCACTGCGGCAAGAAACCGGGTTGCGGCGGGCAGCGACAAGATGCCCGGTTCGACCGCATGCCGAAAGGGCGATATTGTTGCCGGCCGTCCGCGGGAGATGTGCGCCTCGGCGCGGTTGAACCGGTCGGCTTGCGCCAGAACATGAGACGGGGACGATGTCGTCTTTCGAGTGGAACAAGGTCATCGCATCGGTTCTGACCGCGGCCATCGTCGCGATGGTGGCCGGGGTTCTGGCGAGCCAGATCGTTCGCCCGCATCGTCTGCACGAGGCCGTCTATCTGCCGCCCGGCGCCGAAGGCGGAGCGACGACGGCCGCCGCAACCGCCCCGGCGGCGGCGCCGATCGAGCCGATCGAGCCGCTTATGGCCAGCGCCAATGTCGCGCACGGTCAGCAGCTTTCCAAGGTCTGCACGCAATGCCACACGTTCGAGAAGGGCGGCGCCAACAAGATCGGCCCCAACCTCTACGGCATCATGGAGGAAAACATCGCGGCTGTGCCCGGGTACCAGTTCTCGCCGGCGCTCCTCGCGCATAAGGACGAAAAATGGGACCCGGATAAACTCAATGTGTGGCTGCACAGCCCGCAGCAATTCGCCAAGGGCACCAAGATGAGCTTTGCGGGGCTGCCGAAGGCGCAGGATCGCGCCGACGTGGTCGCCTATCTCGAGTCTCTGAAATAGGCTGAAGCCAACCCTCGCGTTGCGCGGAGGACGCTGATCGATCTCGACCCCTTCCTGGCTCTGGCAACCGACCTCGCCGACGCCGCCGGGAGCGCGATCCGGCCGCGTTTCCGCCAGCCTCTCGCCGTCGACGACAAACCCGACCTGTCGCCGGTCACGATAGCCGACCGCGAGGCCGAGGCGGCGATGCGGCGGCTGATCGCGGCGCGCTTTCCCGAACATGGGATTATCGGCGAGGAGTTCGGCCGCGAGCGGGAGGACGCCGAGTTCGTATGGGTGCTCGACCCGATCGACGGCACCAAATCCTTCATCTCGGGGGTCCCGCTGTTCGGGACGCTGATAGCGCTGGCCCAGCGCGGCCGTCCGATCGTCGGGATCATCGACCAGCCGATCTCGCGCGAGCGCTGGATCGGCGCCGCCGGCCGGCCAACGACCTTTAACGGCGCACCGATCCGCTGCCGCCCGTGTCCGTCGCTCGCCGCCGCCACCCTGTTCGCGACCACCCCCGACATGTTTGTTGGCGCCGACAGGGCCGCGTTCGGTCGCGTTGCCGGGTCCGTCAAGCTCGTGCGGTTCGGCGCCGACTGCTACGCCTATGGTCTCGTGGCGCTCGGCTTTATCGACCTGGTCATTGAAGCAAGCCTCAAGCCCTACGATTTCAGTGCGATGCTGCCGGTTATCGAGGGCGCCGGAGGTGTGGCGAGCGACTGGCGCGGCGCGCCGTTGAGCGTGGAGTCGGACGGGCGCGTCGTGGTTGCCGGAGACCGGCGCGCGCACGAGGCGGCGCTGCAATTATTGGCGGCACAAGCGGCATAAATCGAATCGGAGCAGGAGGCATGATGCGCGGGTCTATCATGCGCAGGCCATTGGGTTTTGGTGTCGGACTGGCCTTGCTCATCGGCGCGGCGTTGCCGGCCGGCGCAGCGCCGAGCCACGGGTTGTCGCTGTTCGGCGACCTCAAATACGGTCCCGGCTTCACGCATTTCGACTACGCCAACCCGACTGCACCGAAAGGCGGCACGATGCGGCTCTCCGCGATCGGCACCTTCGACAGCCTCAACCCGTATATCGTCAAGGGCGTCTCGGCGGCGGGAATGACCCAGACCTTCGACACGCTGATGCTGCCGGCCGAGGACGAACCCGGCAGCGAATACGGCCTTGTGGCCGAAAGCGTCGATCTGGCTCCGGACCGCAAATCGGTGCTGTACACGCTGCGCAAGGAAGCCCGTTTCCACGACGGCTCGCCGATTACGCCGGAAGACGTGATCTGGACCTTCAACACGCTGCGCGAGAAGGGCCAGCCGATGTACCGCTCCTATTATGGTGATGTCGAGAAGGTCGAGGCCGACGGCGAGCGCGGCGTGCGGTTCTATTTCAAATCGGCCGAGACCCGCGAGCTGCCGCA
>JBFXDF010000051.1:0-19707 GCA_050181375.1 Alphaproteobacteria bacterium | reverse complement strand
GGGGCGGCCGAACCCGCGTCTTTCCCGGCCGGTCCGGAAGAACCATATCTGACCGAGCCGATCGAGACCGACAGCCCGACGCGGAGCCGCTCATGTCAAACCTCGCCATTACCGACGAGCTGTTTTTTGAACGCACCGGCATGGATTCGGGGGGCGTCGAGCGGATTGTCGGCGAGGCCTTGACCGGCATGGACGACGGCGAGCTGTTCCTCGAATACAGCCAGTCGGAGAGCGTCGCGCTCGACGACGGCAGGATCAAGAGCGCCGCCTTCGACACGACGCAGGGTTTCGGGCTGCGCGCGGTGGCCGGCGAGGCGGCCGGTTACGCGCACGCCTCCGAACTTTCCGAGGCGGCGCTGCGCCGCGCCGCGGCCGCGGTGCGCGCCGTCGCCAGCGGTCACGCCGGCACGCTGGCCGAGCCGCCCGCCGGCACCAACCGCGCGCTCTACACCGATCTGAACCCGCTCGGCATGGTCGATCTGTCTGCCAAGACGCGTCTGCTGGCCGAGATCGACGCTTATGCCCGCGGCCGCGACCCGCGCGTCAGGCAGGTCATGGCCTCGCTCTCCGGCGTCTGGCAGGCGGTGCAGATCCTGCGCCCCGACGGACGCCGCGCCGCCGATATCAGGCCGCTGGTGCGGCTCAACGTGGCGGTCGTGGTCGGCGAGGGCGACCGCATGGAAACCGGCTCGCACGGCGCCGGCGGCCGCGTCAGCTACGAGTATTATCTCGACCCGGCGAATTGGAAGGCGCAGGTCGACGAGGCGCTGCGCCAGGCGCTCGTCAATCTCGGCTCGGTGCCGGCGCCGGCCGGCGAGATGACCGTCGTGCTCGGACCGGGCTGGCCCGGCGTGATGCTGCACGAGGCGGTCGGGCACGGGCTCGAGGGCGATTTCAACCGCAAGCAGACCTCGACATTTTCGGGGATGGTCGGCCAGCGCGTCGCCGCGCCTGGGGTCACCGTGGTCGATGACGGCACGCTGCCCGACCGGCGCGGCTCCTTGACGATCGACGACGAAGGCACGCCGTCCGGCTGCACCGTGCTGATCGAGGACGGCATCCTCAAAGGCTACATGCAGGACCGGCTCAACGCGCGGCTGATGGGCGCAGCGCCGACCGGCAACGGCCGCCGCGAGAGTTTTGCGCACGCGCCGATCCCGCGCATGACCAACACCTTCATGCTGGCCGGGAAGGAAGACCCGCAGGCGATCATCGCGTCGGTCAAGCGCGGGCTTTACGCGGTCAATTTCGGCGGCGGCAGCGTCGATATCACCTCCGGGAAATTCGTGTTTTCCGCCTCGGAGGCCTACCTGATCGAGGATGGCAAGGTGGGACCGGCGGTCAAGGGCGCGACGCTGATCGGCAACGGCCCCGACGCGATGACCAAGGTCACGATGATCGGCAACGACCTGAAGCTCGACGACGGGGTCGGGACCTGCGGCAAGGACGGGCAGGGCGTCCCGGTCGGCGTCGGCCAGCCGACCCTGCGCATGGACGGGCTGACCGTCGGCGGCACGGCGGCGTAGTTCTACCCGTATGCGCGCGGCCGGTTCCGCGTAGGACCGCCGGTCTCCGGCCGGCTGCCGGCGAGGCGCCGGCGGTCCGACAGGGCGAAGGCCTGTGACATTCCGTCCGGTTGCGGAAGAACTCCCGGTATGCGCCCGTTCTTCCGGTCTCGACACCAGGAGACACCGGGGCCGCACTCCTCATGACCGAAGCGATCGGCGTCGCTGCTCCGGCGCGGCGGAGGGCGGCGGAAAGCTGGACGCTGGCCCGCATCCTGTGGTGGCTGGCGCTGCTGACAATCGTCGCCGCGGCGGTGCGCGTCGCCGCGACTTACAACACCCTCTCGGTCACATTCGACGAGCCGGCGCATATCGCGGCCGGCATGCAGCTGCTCGACGAGGACGAATACACCTATGAGGCGCTGCACTCGCCGCTGGCGCGCGTCGCGGCGGCGATCGGCCCCTATCTCGCCGGCTACCGCTCGCAGCATGGCGGCGACATGTGGATCGAGGGCCGGCGGCTTTTTTATGCGCAGTCCGGCCATCCCGACAGCGAGATGCTGATCCTGGCGAGGGCGGGCATCCTGCCGTTCATGGTCGCGTGCCTTGTTCTGACCTGGTGGTGGACCAGCCGGTACGCCGGTCCGGTCGAAGGCGCTCTTGCCGTGATCGTGCTCGGCAATCTGCCGGTCTTTCTGGCGCATTCCGGTCTCGCGACGACCGATGCGCCGTTTGCCGCCACGTTTACCGCCGCCTTTTTCGCATTTGTGTTGTGGCTCGAGCTCGGGTCGCTCCGGCGAGGGCTGCTGCTGGGCATCGCGGTCGCGCTTGCGGTCTGTACCAAGCTTTCCGCGCTGCTGTTTCTGCCGGCCGCGTGCGGCGCCGTGCTGCTGTACCGCTGGTGGTGCGACGCGCCGGACTGGCGGCCGACCCGGCTAGTCGCATCCTGGCCCAGCGCGCTGGCCGCGCTCGGCGCATTCCTCGTCACGGTCTGGGTCGTCTACGGCTGCAATTCCGATCCGTTCTACGGGATCGCGACCCTCGCGCGCGGCGTCGCCGAGCTGGCCGCGTTTGCCGATGACGGCGAGCCGTCGTTTTTTCTCGGCGAGATAAACCGTTACGGCAGCCCGGCCTTTTTTCCGGTGCTGATCCTTGTCAAATCGCCGCTGCCGTTTCTCGCGGCGGTTGCGATCGGCGCGGCGGTGCTGCTCAGTTCGTATCGCCGCGACTGGCGGCGCATGGCGCCGCTCGTCGCCGCCGCCGCGATCGTCGCGAGCGTCATTCCCTCGACGATCAATATCGGATTGCGCCACATCCTTCCGGCATTTCCGCTGCTCGCGATCGTCGCCGCGATCGGATTCGGGCGGATGCTCGCGCGGCCGCTGCGGTCGACGCGCGCCGCCGCGGCCGGGCTGCTGCTCGCGTGGCAGATCGGCGAGGCGGCCGCCGCCGCGCCCGATTATCTGACATATTTCAATCGCCTCGCGCTCGGCGAACCGCAGCGCATTGTCACCGGGTCGGACCTCGACTGGGGTCAGGACGTGAAGCGGCTGGCCGAGGCGTTGAGGGAGCGGCACGCCGATCGGGTCAGCCTCGCGGTGCACACCAGCGCCGATCTGCGCCGCCACAGCCTGCCGCCGTTCGATACGCTCTACCCCGGCGAACGGGCAACGGGATGGATTGCGATCAGCGAGCAGATGCGCGCGTTTTATTGCGCCGGGTATAGCTGGCTCGATGCCTACCGGCCGGTTGCCCGCGTCGGCAGCTCGATTCGCCTCTATTACGTACCGGGGCCGCCCATCCCGCCATCCGATCCCGAGGAGCGGGAACGGTTCAATTGGAGCGCGCCGCTGCCCTGTTCTCCCGAGCCTCCTGCGTCGGCCAATCCCGCGCCGCGCCGCCCAGCCTGACCGGCAGCCACCGGGCCGGGTCCGCCATCGCGGCCTGCGGCGCCAGGCCGCCGAGCGACATCCAGCGCGAACGGTAGAACGCGGTCGCCGCGACCTCGAGCCGCAGGCCGGCGCGGCGCGGCGGCCCCGAGACCCCGAGCCCGTGCCATGGTATGAAGGCCTTCAGGATCACGCGCGGCTGATCGAGCGCGGTGCCGAAATAGCGCACCGTCGCGCCGGGCACCGCGGCGCAGGTGTCGTCCTCCGCGTAGCGGCAGACCTGCGCGTCGAAACTCAGCTTGGTTTCGCCCTCGGGTGATTTCGCGGTGTCGCGCGGCGAGACGCGGAGCTCGAAGCGGTGCGGCCCGTCCCCGGCATCGACGCCGAGCGCGATGCGGAACGCCTCCGATCGCGGGAACGGCGCGATCGGGCCGAGCAGCTCGGGGGCGTAGTAGTCCATCGCGATCGTCGCAAGAAGCAGACCGTCCTCGTTCCAGGCGAGATGCACGTCGCCGAACGGCGTCTCGCCGGGGGGCGCGGTCATCGGCACGAGCGAGGCGGCCTTGGGCCAATCCGCCAGCGTCTGCGTGGTCGGCGGGAGCGCGGCCCGCGGCAGGACGAGGTCGCGATCCTCTCCGGGTTCGGGCGCGATCGCGCGCGCCATGCCCGAGCGGGCCAGCCGGTTGCTCGCGCGCAATGCGCGGGTCAGCTTCTCGTAGGGCCGATCGTCGACATCGACGAGGCCGAAATTATAGTCCTCGCCGTCGGCCCGCCCGCCGGGCGGCTCGTCGGCGTATTGGAACCAGTGAACGCCGATCACGCCGGGCGCCGCGGCCAGAAGCTGCGCCGCGCGACCCGCGCCGAGGGCGCGCTCCTCTTGCGTCGAAACGGTCATCAGATGCCCGGTCCGGTTACGGTTGTTGCTGACCCGGGCGAATCTGGCGTCATTCGGCGCGCCGGTGCGGTTGAGGTTCCCGGAACGGTTCTCGGCCGCGGCATAAAACCATTCGGTGACCAGCACCGGCTTGCCGCCGCTCAGGTCCCGCAGACCGTCGAAAAAATACGACGCGATCCACCCATCCGGCGTATCGACGTTGTAGTTGACCGAGATCGCGTCGACATGGCTCGCCATCGCCCGCACCGCGTCCGGATCGTAATAGATCGGCAACCGGTCGCCGAGATAGAGCGCCTCAGGGTCGGCTTGGCGCAGCGCCTCGCGCATCACGCTGTAATAACGGCCGGCGACAAGGCCGGTCCAGGCGCGCACCGCGGCGATGCCGTTACCGCCGGGGCGCAGGCGCGGTGCGGCGCGGGCGGCAAGCAGATCGTCAAACCCCGCCGTACCCGGCGCCGGGATGAAATCGCGCGCGAACGCCCGCCAGTCGTCGCGGTAATGCTCGCGCAGCATCGCGACGAGACGCTGTTTTGTGTGATTTTCCGGCGGGTAGGTCAGAAAGGCGACAAACAGCGGTCCGTTCCACCAGCCGATCTCGTTGTCCGAGAAATAGCCGATGCGCAACGGATTGCCGCGATACGGCGCCACCGCCGCCGCGGCCGCGCGCTCCAATGCGCTGGCGGCGGCCGGGTCGAACGGATCGATCCAGACGAACTGGGTATTGCGCCCCAGCTCGAGCTCCGGCGTGCTCGGCAGGCCAATCTCGCCCGGCGGCACCGACCAGGCGCCGGCCGTGTTGAAGCCCCACGCGACGAGGCGCCGGCGCGCGGCGGCGGCCCATTCGGCGCGTGTGCCGGCGAACCGTCCCCAGCGATAGGCTCGCTTCGGTTGCGCCGCGAACTCGGTCCCGGCGCCGCCATCGATCGCGTTGACGCCCAGAGAAAAGAACGGCTCGCCGCAGGGCGTCAGCAGCACCGGCCCGGTTTCGCCGGCGCCGATGGACCAGCGCGACGACGGGGCGGCCGCGAAATCGTCGCAGGCAGCGGCGGCGCCCGCCAGGAGGAGCGTCGTTGCCGCCGTCAGCGCGACCGCAAGACGCCGCGCGAAAGCTTCGCCGCGCCGCCCGCCGGGCCGCGCCGCTCGATACGCCAGATCCCGCCGCACCGGTTCCGTCTCTCGCAAGCCGCTCGGGTTCGGAATGCCTCCGCGCGCGTTCCCGGCGCGAGGAGCAGGTCGATGCGGCACAACGCGCATGTTCGGTCCCGTCATCCGCCGGTTACGCGCGCCGCCGCTTTTCCTGGCGCACGATCAGCACAAAGGCGAGCGCCACGACAACAAAGACGACGGCGAGGAAAATCGTCGCCAGCGCGTTGATCTCGGGCGTGACGCCGATGCGCACGCTCGAATAGACCGCCATCGGCAATGTCGTCGCGGCCGGCCCCGACACGAAACTCGCGATGACCAGGTCGTCGAGCGACATCGTGAACGCGAGCAGCCATCCCGAGATCAGCGCCGGGCTGATCCCCGGCAGCGTGATGCGCCACAGCACGGTCGCCGGCGGCGCGCCGAGATCGAGCGCCGCCTCTTCGAGGCTGCGGTCGAAGCCCGCCAGCTGCGCGCGCACCAGCACCGCGACAAAGCAGGCGGCGAAGGTGGCGTGCGCGATCGTCACGGTGAGCACCCCCCGCTCGGCCGGCCAGCCGAGCCAGCTCTGCCCGGCGACAAACAGCAAGAGCAGCGACAGGCCGAGGATCACCTCGGGGACGACGAGCGGCGCCGTCAGCATAAAGCCGAACAGCGCGCGACCGTGAAACCGGGCGACGCGATCCATCGCCAATCCCGCCGCCGCGCCCAGCGCCAGCGCCAGGCTCGCCGCCGCGACGGCGATCCTGAGGCTGGTCAGAGCCGCGCCGAGAAACTTCTCGTTTTCGAGCAGCGCGCCGTACCAGCGGGTCGAAAACCCGCCCCAGATCGTGACCAGCCGCGATTCGTTGAACGAATAGGCGATCAGCACCGCGATCGGCAGGTACAGAAACCCGAGGCCGAGGGCGAGCGCGCCGATGCGCGAGGCGGCGAGGCCGCGACCGCCGCTCACGCCGTTTCCTCCCGCCCGAGAAAGCGCTGCGCCAGCAACAGCGGCAGGCTCAGCACCGCCACCAGCGCGACCGCGATCGCCGAGGCCGCCGGCCAGTCGACATTGTCGAAGAACTCCTGCCACAAGAGCTTGCCGATCATCAGCGTGTCCGGACCGCCGAGCAGGTCGGGGATCACGAACTCGCCGACCGCCGGGATGAACACCAGCAGCGCACCGGCGGCGATGCCCGGCAGCGCCAGCGGCACGATCACGGAAAGCAGAATGCGCCAGGGCCGGGCGCCGAGATCGGCGGCGGCCTCGACGAGGCTTTCGTCGAGCCGCGACAGGCTGCCGTAAAGCGGCAGGATCATGAACGGCAGGTACGAATAGACCATGCCCAGTTGCAGCGAAAACGCGTTGTACAGCAGCGGCGCCGGCTCCTCGATCAGCCCCGCCGTCAACAGCGCGCGATTGATCAGCCCGCTCGGCTGCAACAGCGCGATCCAGGCATAGACCCGGATCAGAAAGCTGGTCCAGAACGGCAGAACCACGAGAAACAGCAGCAGCGCGCGCCAGCTCTCGGGCGCCCTGGCGATCGCCAGCGCCATCGGAAACCCGATCAGGAGGCAGAACAGCGTCGTCGACGCGGCATAGCCGAGCGAGCGCGCGTAAATTCGCAGGCAGCCCTCGACAAGCTGACGGTAATTGACCGCGGTCAGATTGCTTTCGACGCCGTGCGGCCCGAACACGATCGGCGGTTCGAACGGCGGGATCGCGTCGGCGCTCTCGGTCAGGCTGATCCCGGCGACGATTAACAGCGGCGCCAGAAAGAACACCGCGAGCCACAGAAACGGCAGCCCGATCAGCACCCGCCGCAGCCACGGGGAGGCGGTCACGGGCGGGTCGCCACAGAATCCCCTCTCCGCCGTTCAGGGGGGAGAGGGCCTGCTCCGGACTTGATCCGGAGGAGGGGCCCGGCGCGACGCGTTGGGAGGGTGAGGTGGGTGCCGGCCCGCGCTCTGGATTCCCCCACCCCGGATCGGGTCCGGGGCAGGCTCTCGCCCCGACCTTCTCCGCCCCCAAGGACGGAGAGGGAGACGCACGCGTCGCGGTTCATTGCGTCAGCACCACGGCGTCTTCCGCGGCCCACGCGGCCCAGACCTCGCCGCCCCGCGGGAGTGCCGCCGCGGTCGCGCTCGGCACATAGGCGTATAGTTCGCGCCCCGCTCCGGTCAGCAACCGCACCGAGGACTGGGCGCCCTGATAATCGATCGCGGTCACGCGCGCGGCGAGCGCGACGGCCGGCGGCCGCTCGCGGTGCAGCGCCAGCTTTTCCGGCCGCAGCGCCAGCATCGCCCGCCTCCCGGGGCGCACCTCGCTCGCCGGCGGCAGCGGCAGCGGCTCCGGCACCTCCGGAACGGCCAGCCCATGCCCGCCGGCGCCGGCCACGACCTCGCCCTCGAACAGATTCACCTTGCCGACGAAATCGGCGACAAAACGCGAGTTGGGCCGCTCGTAGATCTCGACCGGCGCGCCGGTCTGCACCAGGCGCCCCCGGTTCATCACCGCGATGCGCGAGGCCATGCCGAGCGCTTCGTCCTGATCGTGCGTGACGACCAGAAATGTCGTCCCGACCCGCTGCTGGATGCCGGTCAGTTCGAGCCGCGTTTCCTCGCGCAGCTTGCGGTCGAGCGCGGCCAGCGGCTCGTCGAGCAGCAACAGCTTCGGCATTTTCGCCAGCGCGCGGGCCAGCGCCACCCGCTGTCTCTGGCCGCCCGACAATTCGCGCGGGCGCCGCCGCTCGTATCCGGTCATCTGCACCAATGCCAGCATTTCGGCGACGCGCCGCTCGCGCTCGCGACGCGCCATGCCCTCCTGCTTGAGACCGAACGCGACGTTGCGCGCGACATCGAGATGCGGAAACAGCGCATAGGACTGGAACATCATGTTGACCGGGCGGCGATAGGGCGGCACGTCGGTGACATCGGCGCCGTCGATCACGATGCGGCCGCTGTCGGGCGTCTCGAACCCGCCGATCATCCGCAGCAGGGTCGTCTTGCCGCATCCCGACGGCCCCAGCAGCGCGAAGAACTCGCCGGCCTCGACGCCCAGCGACACATTGTCCACCGCCGCCGCGCCGCCGAACGATTTGCTCGCGGCGATGATTTCGAGCAGCGCCATTCGCGACGTTCAGCAGCCGGACTTGACGCGGTTCCAGACCCGGGTGCGCGCCCGCTCGTAGGCGCGCGGCGCCGGCTCTTCGATATAGAGATGCTGCATCACCGGCGGCGGCGGGTAGATGCCGGGGTCGTCGCGGATCGCCGGATCGACGAGCGCGGTCGCCGCCGTGTTGGGGTTCGGATAGAAAACCGTGTTGGTGATCCCGGCGATCACGTCGGGGCGCAGAATATAGTCGATGAATTGGTGCGCGTTGTCGGGATGCGGCGCATCCCGCGGGATCGCGAGCATGTCGATCGACATCTGCGCCCCCTCGCGCGGCACGCGGAACGCGATCTCGACCGGACTGCCGGCCTCGCGCGCGCGGTTGCGCGCCTGGATAACGTCGCCCGAGTAGCCGAGCGCGAGACAGATGTCGCCGGCGGCAAGATCGTTGATGTATTGCGACGAATGGAACCGCCGTATATACGGCCGCAGCCGTTCGAGGAGCGCCGCCGCGCGGTCGAGAGCGGCGGGGTCGCGGTCCCCGTGATCGATCCCGAGATAGGTGAGCGCGGCCGGGATCACCTCCTGCGGCGTGTCGAGTATCTCGATGCCGCAGCGCTTGAGCCGCGCCGCGATCTCCGGATCGAACACCAGCGCGAGGCTGTCGCGCGGCACCCCGTCCGCGGCCGGGCCGAGCGCGCGGTCGAGCATCGCGACGTTGTACCCTAGCCCGGTTACGCTCCACAGATAGGGCACGCCGGTAGTGCATCAGTTTGAAATTTGAGCCTCATTGGCGTTCGCCGCCTTCGGTTGGCGTGGTCTGTACGGGCCGCGCTTCTTCGGCGCTCCCTCGCGCGCATCGATGAGCGCCACGATGTCCTCCATCGTCCAGAGGCGATCTGAGATGCCGGCCGACATAGCGGGCGTCATCCGAAGCGTCTTGTGCATCCGCACGAAATTATAGAACACAAAGTACAGCGCCAGTTGATGGCAATGATTTTCGAGCCGCTTGCTGAAAGCATTCGTCAGCCGCGTGAACCGGCGCATCGACATGCGCATCGTGAGGTTCGCCCGCTCCGTGTAGCTCGTGCTGACGTGCTTCGGGTCCGGGTTGCCAATGATCTTCGCCTTGCGCGTTCCAACGCAGTCTGACGGACTGTAGCGCCGCGCTGCCTCGGGCGATGCGGGAGGCTCGCCATACAGCTTCACCAGCATTGCGTAATCGATGTCTGCCCCGAATGCATCTTCGACCGCTTGCAGGTATGCCCTATGGCCGTCCGTCGTCAGTTGCACGCGATTTGCCAGCCGTCCGCGAAGATCGTCCATAAGCGCCAGTGCGTACTCCGCGTCACGGCTGCCGACCTTCCAGGACAGGATCAGCTTATGATCGGCGTCGAGTGCAGTCCAGGTCCAGCAATCGCCAATCGTTGGATCGCCCGCTCGGCTGCTTTTGGGAGCGTTCTTCGCTTTCGCATGTACGAATGACCAAATCTCGTCGCATTGCACGCGCCGGCTGCGCACGCCGCGAACGGTTCGGTCATGGAACTCCTCGCAAGCCGTCCCGGCATCTTGCAGCAGCTTCTCGACGGTGTTGAACGAGACATCGACAACGCGGGCAACCGACCGCATCGACGAGCCTTCGCAAAGCATTGACAGGATTTGCGCGCGTTTGGCGAGGGGCAGCCTGTTCATGCCCCTAGTATGGCCTGCTAATCGGGATTAGCAAGCATTATTTTCGGTTTATCTGCCGTCTAGAACAGCCTTAAACGCTTCGCCGTCGAAGTGCTGCTTGTCCCAAGGAGGTCCCGCATAATGAACGTAAACGGGCAGGTTTCCGCGAACCCAGACCTCGTATCGGTCTGTGACGATTAGCGGGACCGTCCTATCGAGGTGCATGTTTTCCAGTGCCTTCCGCCCAACATCAAGGGGGACAGGAGGTGGTCGATCCGCCATGCCGCTCTACGCAAATTCCAATTCAGCCGTAAACCTCTGAGCGCGGTGATCGCGCTCTCGTTGCCGAATAGTTGGGGTTGCCATCCGAAGAGACAAGCCGAGGAACTGCTTGAACGCAGGGATCAGAGTGCGCTGGATATCCTCGCCAGGGGCCAGGATGAAGTGGAACCCAGGGAGGGTCGGGACAGTGTAATAGGTTGATCCGTCTTCCCGCTCGCTTGCACTTAGCTCATAAATCCTAGCCATCACAACCCTCCTCCTGGCTACCCCCATCTAGCCGCCGCCGCTCGCCTCGCAATGTCGCGCCGCTCAGTGGCGGTTAGCTTCTCGGCTCGCGCCTTTGCGCCGGCCTTACCACTGCGAACCTTCCCAGAAGGCTCCCGAACCTCCTCCTCGATTTCGCCGGTTGCGATCTTCGCCACGGTCACGGCACAGCCGATTGTGTCGGCCGGGCGTTTTTGGCCTTGCGGTCCTCGTGGCAATCCGCTCTCCTCCTCCTTGTTCGCGTCCTCCGCGCGCACCGTCGCCCAAGTCCGTCTCTCTGTCCGTCACGGACAGAGAGACCAACGTCTAGGGCATACGGCCTAATTCCGCCATGTGGCATTTAGCCGCATTGACGTGTTAGCCAAATTTTGGCAGCCGGCATGTGGCGATTCGGACACACAAGATCAACCCCCCATCTTGGGGGGCGACTGCACCGCTCAAAGGCGCATCCTCAATTTCAAACTGATGCACTACCGGCACGCCGTAGCGGTTGCCGGGATCGGCGGTCGCGGCGATCGCCATCATCCGCGGGTCGAGGTTCTTCAGGTTCGGCAGCTTCGTTTTGTCGAGCGGCGAATAGGCGCCGGCCGTTATCTGCCGCGCCAGGAACGGGCTGGCCGAGGGAACCACGATGTCATAGCCGGAATGGCCGGCGAGCAGCTTGGCTTCGAGCACCTCGTTGCCGTCATAGACGTCGTAAGTAACGGCGATGCCGGTCTCCCTGGTAAAATTCGCGATCGTGTCGGGCCCGATGTAGTCGGACCAGTTGTAGACGTGCAGCCGCTTCTCCTCGGCGCCCGTTGCGGCGAGCGGACGCAAGGCCGTCAGGAACGCCAGCGGCAAGGCGCGAATCAAGCTTCTGCGCTGCATGATCCTCGGCATACAGCAGCGCCACGCCGGCTTGTCAATGACCTGGCATCGAGCCGCTCGCCGGCGCGAAACCCGCGCGGGGCAACGGATCGAGCCGGCGTTTGCCGTGCGCTTCCCGCAGAACCGGCAATCTCCGCCGCGACGGAGCCGGGAGCGGTCGTTCGCGTCGCAGAATTCAACACCGAGCCGGCACCTCGGGTGGAATCCCGGGCGGAATGCCTGCCTTGACGTTTCGTCGCCGGTTCTGGCAACATTCCTGCTTCAAGCACCGGGAAGGCGGGCCAGGCGGCAATGACCAAGTCCGAGCTCGTGCAAAAACTCGCGGAAGCCAATCCGCATCTCTACCAGCGCGATGTCGAGGTGATCGTCACCGCTATCTTTCAGGAAATCGCGACGGCGCTGTCGCGCGGCGATCGGGTCGAGCTGCGCGGGTTCGGCGCGTTTTCGGTAAAGCGCCGCGACGCCCGCGTCGGCCGCAACCCGCGCACCGGCGACAGCGTGCAGGTCGCCGAAAAGCACGTCCCATTCTTCAAAACCGGGAAGCAGTTGCGCGACCGGCTCAATGCCGCCGATAGTCCGACCTGACGGCCGCGCGCCGGAGCACCGGCCGGCGTTGTCGCGGGACAATCCGGGCCGCGGTCCCGTGCTCAAATGGGGCATCCGGCGCGATGCCCGCTGCCTTGGGAGGGCTTGATGACTTTGACGCTTGAGGAAGCCAACCGCATCGCCGCCGGCGCCGTCGAAAAGGCGCGGCAGCTCAACATCAAGATCAGCGCCGCGGTGGTCGATGCCGGCGGCCGTCTTGTCGCGTTCCAGCGCATGGACAACGCGATCTGGGCGGGCGTCTATGGCAGTCAGGGCAAGGCGGTGGCGTCGGCCGCGTTTGGCCGGGCCAGCGGCGAATTGCAGCCGCGCGCCGATCAGCCGACCCCGCGCGGCATCACCGTCCGCTCCGGCGGCGAGATGATCCTCGGTCAGGGCGCGGTGCCGATCCTGCGCGGCGGCGTCGTGATCGGCGCGTGCGGGGTCGGCGGCGGCACCTCGCAGGAAGACGAGGACTGCGCCCGCGCCGGGGCCGAGCGCCTGTAACCCCACCGGCACGCCGGCGCGCCTTCAGGGGGAAGCCGGCGCGCGGCCGCGCCGGTCCTGCTCTCCTGCGCGCTCGCCGCAAAGGCATGCCGCGGCCTGTCCCCAGCTCGGGTCAGGCTCGGCGATTTCAGTCCTTCTAACCCTCGCGATGCCCTATATGCTCGGGCCACGTTTGGCGCCGGAGCGCGCCGCGGCGACCGGCGCGAGCCGCCAACAGATCGAGAGGGACGCATGAACGATGTGATCGATGCCGTCGAGCTCGGGGTCGACGACCGGTTTGCGGTCGGCCAGCCGGTGCCGCGCTCGGAGGACCCGGTGCTGCTGCGCGGCCAGGGGATCTATTCCGACGACTGGAACCTGCCGGGCCAGGCCTATTGCTGGATCGTGCGCAGCCCCTATGCGCACGGCGTCATTCGCGGGATCGACACGCAGGCGGCGCGCGCGGTGCCGGGGGTGCTCGCGGTCTATACCGCCGCCGATCTTGCTGCCGGCGGCATCGGAGAATTGCCGGCGCGGCAGGTCATGAACAATCGCGACGGCACGCCGATGCTGCAGCCGGTGCGCCATGCGCTCGCGACAGACAAGGTGCGGCATGTCGGCGAGGCGATCGCGGCGGTGATCGGCGAGACGCTTGCCGCCGCGAAGGACGGGGCCGAGGCGGTCGAACTCGATATCGAGCCGCTGCAAGCCGTCACCGAGCCGCACGAGGCCGATGCTGCGGACGCGCCGCAACTCTACGGCGACGTGCCGCGCAATGTCGGGCTCGATTTTCATTTCGGCGACAGCGAGGCGGCCGCCGCCGCCTTTGCGCGCGCGGCGCATGTCACAAAACTCGAACTGCGCAACAACCGCATCGTCGTCAACCCGATCGAGCCGCGCGCCGCGCTTGTCGAATACGACCCCGCGGCCGGGCATTTCACCGTCCATGTCGGCAATCAGGGCGTGTTCGGGTTCCGCAACTACATCGCCGGGGTGCTGGGGATCGGGCGCGACAAAATGCGCGTCGTCACCGACCGGGTCGGCGGCTCGTTCGGCATGAAGCAGCCGAACATGTCGGAATATTTCTGCATGCTGCACGCGGCGCGCGAACTCGGGCGTCCGGTCAAATGGACCGATGAGCGCTCCGGCAGCTTTGTCTCCGACACGCACGGGCGCGACGCGCGGATGACCGCCGAGCTGGCGCTCGACAAGGACGGCAATTTCCTCGCGGTGCGGCTGACCGGCTACGGCAATCTCGGCGCGAGCTACGGCGCGCCCGGACCCTCGACGCGCAACGCGCAGCGCAACACCTTGGGCGTGTACCGGACGCCGCTGATCGAGGTGAACACGAAATGCGTGTTCACCAACACGACCCCGGTCGGGGCCTATCGCGGCGCCGGGCGACCCGAGGCGAATTACTACATGGAGCGGCTCGTCGATACGGCGGCGCGCGAAATGGGCATCGACCGGGTCGAGCTGCGCCGCAAGAACCACATCCGCCCCGAGGACATGCCGTACAAGGCGCCAAACGGCACGACCTACGACAGCGGCGATTTCACCAATCTCTTGAACAAGGCATTGGCGCTGGCGGATTGGGACGGGTTTCCGGCACGGCAGGCGGAAAGCCGGAAACGTGGAAAGTTGCGCGGGCGCGGCATCAGCGACTATCTCGAACTGACCGGGCCGCCGGGGCGCGAGATGGGCGGCATCCGCTTCGAGGCGAACGGCGACGTTACGATCGTCACCGGCACCCTGGATTACGGCCAGGGACACTGGTCGCCGTTTGCGCAGGTGCTGGCGAGCCGGCTCGGCATCCCGTTCCGCCGCATCAAGCTGGTGCAGGGCGACAGCGACCAACTGATTGCCGGCGGCGGCACCGGCGGGTCCAAGTCGATGATCGTCAGCGGCAACGCGATTGTCGGCGCGGCCGAGAAGGTGATCGAGAACGGCAAACAGATCGCCGCGCACGTGCTGGAGGCGGCGGCGGCGGATATCGAATTCCGCGCCGGACGGTTTGTCATCGGCGGCACCGACCGGGCGATCGGGCTGCTCGAGCTGGCCGGCAAAATCCGCGACGGGATCGAGCTTCCGGCCGAGCTGCCGCAGTCGCTCGATGTCGCGGACATCTATGACGGGCCGCCCTCGGCCTTCCCGAACGGCTGCCACATCGCCGAAATCGAGGTCGATCCGGAGACCGGAATCGTCGACGTTGTCAAATACACCTTCGTCAACGATTTCGGGGTCGTCATCAACCCGCTGCTGGTCGACGGCCAGGCGCATGGCGGGATCGTGCAGGGCATCGGGCAGGCGCTGCTCGAATCCACCGTGTACGATGGCGACGGACAGCTGCTGAGCGGCTCCTACATGGATTATGCGATGCCGCGCGCCGCGGACGCGCCGCTGTTCCGCCATGCGAGCCATCCGGTGCCGGCCACGACCAATCCGTTGGGCGCCAAGGGCTGCGGCGAGGCCGGCTGCGCCGGCGGCCTGCCGTCGGTCATGAACGCGCTGGTCGACGCCCTGTCCGAATACGGCATCCGCCATATCGATATGCCGGCGACCCCCGAGCGGGTGTGGCGCGCGATCAACGAGGCGCGGAGCGGATGACCGGGTTCGGCGCGCCCGCTCCGGCCGATCCGCGCTGACCATTCGCCGGCCTCGGTAAAGCGCCGAGAGGCCGCATCAGGCCGCCGGCCGCCGCCGCGATCGCCGGCCGGCGTCAAAAAGCGCGCCGATAGAGCGCGGCCGCTGTCAAAAAAAATTGCATTTGCCGAAAAATTACGCTTGCCCTTGCGGCCGATCGATGACATTGTGTAACACATCGTAACGCTCGGTGGCCGACAAGCACCATTCCCGCACCCGACGCACTTTCGCCGAGCGTTCGCGGACGCACCTTTGCCCTGCACATTTATCAGCACTTTGCGCACCCGTCGGGCCGGCTTCCGCCGGCTCGTCGCGCCAAACCCTGGTTTCCGGCGGCTTCAGCCGCCCAGGGAGATGTAACGCTTTGTAACGCTCGGTGACCGTCCGGCACGCGTCCGCGAACGTGTCGCAAACGGCTGCCACATCATACGCACCTTCTTGTCAGCGCATCGGGGAAACACAAGCGGGCCGGCTTTCGCCGGCTCGTCTCGTTTTGAAAAGCCGCCGCCGCCGGATCACTCCAGCCCGGCGCGGACCCGGAACGAGGCCTCGGTCTGCCGCTCGATTTCGGCCAGCGATACGCCGGGGGCCAGCTCGATCAGCGCCATGCCGCCGCCCTTCTTGTCGATCGCGAAGACCGCGAGATCGGTGATCACCATGTCGACCACCCCGGCCCCGGTCAGCGGCAGGTTGCAGCGGTGCAACAGCTTTGGCTCGCCTTTCGCGGTGTGCTCCATCAGCACGACCACCCGCTTGACCCCGGCCACGAGGTCCATCGCGCCGCCCATCCCCTTGACCATGCGGCCCGGAATCATCCAGTTGGCCAGATCGCCGTTCTCGGCGACCTGCATCGCGCCGAGGATCGACAGGTCGATATGCCCGCCGCGGATCATCCCGAACGATTGCGCGCTGTCGAAATAGCTGGTGCTCGGCAGCTCGGTGACGGTCTGCTTGCCGGCGTTGATCAGGTCGGGGTCCTCGTCACCCTCGTACGGGAACGGACCCATCCCCATCATCCCGTTCTCGCTCTGCAGCTGCACCGTTATCCCCGGCGGGATGTAGTTCGACACCAGGGTCGGGATGCCGATCCCGAGATTCACGTAGAACCCGTCCTGCAATTCGGCGGCGGCGCGCCGCGCCATGTCGTCGCGTGACCAGGGCATCAGACATCCCTCCTGGTAAAGTTAACGCAAAGTACACAAAGAGGCCGCAAAGCACGCGAAGATTTAGATTCCATTGACAACTCTGGTAATTCCGTCGCGCAACAGCGCGACATTGAAATTCAACAAGTAACCCAGCTTGTAGCCACCAAGCCGGAGATAACTCAACAGCTGCGCACGATGCACGGGTAGAATCTGTTCCATTGCTTTCAGCTCTACGACCACGCGATCCTCGATGAGAAGATCGATGCGATAGCCGTTTTCGATCGAGAGGTCCTCGTACCGGATTGGGATAGAGACCTGTCGTTGGGCGCGCAAGCGAAGTTTCTCGAGTTCGTACAGCAGGCAGACCTCATACGTGCTCTCCAGTAGCCCGGGACCAAGAGCCGAGTGGACCTTGATCGCTGCCCCAAGATCGCGTGGCCGACTTCCTCCTCGATCACCTTCGCGTCCTTTGCGTGTCCTTGGCGTCCTTTGCGTTAAATTTTGTTACGTCCGCTTCCTTACCGTGCGCTGCTCGATGCGCTTCTCGTAATCCGGGTAGTGCACGATGCGCTGCACAAAAATCCCCGGCGTATGAATATGGTCCGGGTCGATTTCGCCGGGTTCGACGAGGTGCTCGACCTCAGCCACCGTGACCCGGCCGGCGGTCGCCATCACCGGGTTGAAGTTCCTCGCCGTCTTGCGATAGACGAGGTTGCCCTCGCGGTCGCCCTGCCAGGCGTGGACGATCGAGAGATCGGCGACGATGCCGCGCTCCATGACGTAAGTCTCACCGTCGAACTCGCGCAGCTCCTTGCCCTCGGCGACCAGCGTGCCGACCCCGGTCTTTGTGAAGAACGCCGGGATGCCGGCGCCGCCGGCCCGGATGCGTTCGGCCAGGGTGCCCTGCGGGTTGAATTCGAGTTCGAGTTCGCCCTTCAGGTAAAGATCGGCGAACAGCCGGTTCTCGCCGACATAGGACGAGATCATCTTGCGGATCTGCCTTGTTTCGAGCAGGAGGCCGAGCCCGGCGCCGTCGATCCCGGCATTGTTCGATACGACGGTCAGGTCTTTGACGCCCGCGTCACGCACCGCCAGGATCAGCTTTTCGGGGATGCCGCACAGGCCGAACCCGCCGGCCATTATCGTCATGCCGTCGCGCAACACCCCGTCGAGCGCCGCCGCGGCATCGGGATAGACCTTGTTCGCCATCGCAACTTCCCTTGGGCCGATAAGGGGGCCGGTGAGGGGCCGGTACCGGCCGGTCATAGAGCCGCCTCGGCCCGGCTGTCAATTTGGCCGGCATTCGGGCCGCCTCCCGACGGCGCCGGCGCGGAACAATCGGGCCGCCTCGCGGTTAGAGCGGATATGAGATCAGACGAGCGCATGACCCCCGATCGCCTGTCGCCGCTCCCCGGCTCGCCCGAGGCGCACGCCCAGGGCTGCACCTGCCCCGATCCCGGCCCTGAACTCGACGGGGCGCTGGATGCCGCCGGGCGCGAGCTGGAAATCGACGAGAATTGCCCGGTTCACGGCGCCGCCGCGATCGCCTGGGACCGCGACGCCGAGCGCGGCCCGATCGACACCGAGGGCGATATCGTCGACTCGGCCGCCGAACCGGAGCTGCGCCGCAACCGCTGAGGGCTATTCATCCCGCCAGTGCGCTGACCAGGAACCGCGCCGCCGCGAGCAGCAGGAACAGCCCGAAGGCGATCTCGAGCGACCGGCGCGACAGGCGATGCGCGAGACGGGCGCCGAACGGCGCGACATAGCTCGACACCGGCGCGATCAGCACGAGGCCGATCGCCGAGACAAAGCCGACCGACAGCGGCGGCAATTCGCTCTGATACCGCAGCCCGGCGAGCGCGTAGCCGATCGCGCCGGTCAGCGTGATCGGCACGCCCAGCCCCGCCGCGGTCGCGACCGCCTCGTGGATCGGCCGGCGATAGAGGGTCAGCACGATCGTGCCCAGCGAGCCGCCGGCGATCCCCATCAGCGACGACCCCAGCCCGATCAGGAAACCGTAGGCGGTCATCGCCGGGCGGTTCGGCAGATCGCTGCCAAGCACCCAGCCCTCCTGTCCGAACAGCAGCTTCGCGGCGATCAGCCCGCCGATCACCGCGAACGCCGCCTTGAAAAAGCCGGGCGGCGCGATCGCGGCCACCGCCGACCCGACCGCCACGCCGGCCACGGCGGGCGGCACCCACCGACGCAGCACGCCGGGAGCGCCCGATTGCCGCGCGCGATGCGCCCGGTACGAACGCAGCGTTGTCGGCACCATGATGGCGAGCGAGGTGCCGAGGCAAAGCTGCATGCGCACCTCTTCCGGCACGCCGACGATCCGGAACACTTCGAACAGCACCGGGATCATGACCGCGCCGCCGCCGATCCCGAACAGCCCCGCCAAGAGGCCGGTGACGATGCCGGCGGCGGCGATCGCCGCGACCAGGCCGAGGAGTTCGCCGATCAGTTCGGCTGAGGGCGGCGCCATCGCGAGCGGCTCTCTGTCGGTTTGTCGCACCCGGCCGCCGGGTGTGGCCGGGCGCGCCCGCGATGCTAGCGCAAGGCCCGGCGGGATTGCTCCCCCTACCTCAAAAACACTCTGCGGAGATCGTCATTGCGAGGAACGCCGCGACAAAGCAATCTCGATCGATACGCGCAACAGCCCGCGCCGCACCGCAAAACCGTCGGAGGGAAAAATGGCCGTCGTCGAAACCGAGGAGCACGGACAGGTCCTGGTCGTGCGGATGAACCGCCCGGAGCGGCTCAACGCGCTCAACACCGAGTTGCGCACCGCGCTGGCGGAGACCTGGACGCAATTCCGCCGCGACGACCGGTTCGAGGTCGCGATCTTTACCGGCGCGGGGCGCGGCTTCTGCGCCGGCGAGGACATGCGGGAGTCGCTGGAGCGCGGCGCCCCCGGCGGCGCGCGGCCGGCGATCGAGGACCCGTTTATGACCGGCGCGCTCGAAAAGCCGGTCATCGCGGCCGTCAACGGCTTCGCGATGGGCGGCGGCTTTATGCTCGTCGAGCGCACCGATCTGCGCGTCGCGGCCAGGGGCGCGGTGTTCGAGGTGTCCGAGGCCAAGCGCTGGCTGGTCGGCGGCTACAATCCCGGCCACATCGCGAACCTGCCCTACCCGATCGCGATGGAGATGGCATTGGGCTTCCGTTTTACCGCCGAGCGCTTTTACGAGATCGGTTTTCTGAACCGCCTCGCCGAACCGGACCAGCTGATCCC
>JBFXDF010000050.1:0-19872 GCA_050181375.1 Alphaproteobacteria bacterium | reverse complement strand
TTGCCGGGGTCCGAAAAAGGGGCTATGCTGCACCCCGACGACCCGTAAACGGGCGCATCCGGCTCAAGCCTCGGGCCGGGAACCGATAGCGCCACTGGCGCATGGGAGGAGACCGAAATGACGGCCGAAATGTTGCCTGCCGCGGCGACTCCAGAAACCCCCTCCATGCATCGCATGATCGTCGCCGCGACGATCGGCAATGTGTTGGAATGGTTCGACTTCGTCGTCTACGGCTTTTTCGCTGTGACGATAGCGGAAGTATTTTTCCCGGCCGATAACCCGACGGTCTCGTTGCTGCTCACGTTCGGCGCCTTTGCTCTTGCCTATTTTGCGCGGCCATTGGGAGCGATCGTGGTCGGCGGCTATACCGATCGCGCCGGCCGCAAGGCGGGCCTGCTGCTGTCGATCGCGCTGATGATGATCGGCACGACGTTGATGGCGCTGACGCCGGGCTACGCGACGATCGGGATCGCCGCCCCGATCCTCATCACGCTCGCCCGGCTGCTGCAAGGGTTCTCGGTCGGCGGCGAATTCGGCAGCGCGGTCAGCTTTTTGACCGAGCACGCCGCGGAGCGGCGCGGCTTCGCGGCGAGCTGGCAATTCGCCACCGGCGGCATCATCACGGCGCTCGCGTCGCTGTTCGGCGTTATTCTGACGACCCTGTTGAGCCACGAGCAGCTGGTCGATTGGGGATGGCGGGTGCCCTACATCTTCGGCATGCTAGTCGGGCCGGCCGGGCTCTATATCCGCGCCAAGGTCGTCGAAACGCCCGAATTCCTTGAGGCCGAGCTGCCTCCGACAGTCCCGATCAGCGACCTGGTCCGCCGCCATCCCATGGCGGTCCTGCTCGCCCTCGGCATTTCGATCATATCGAACGCCTCGTTTTACATTCTGGCCTATATTCCGACCTACGGTGTCAAAACGCTGCATCTGCCCCAGTCGACCACATTCGTGGCGACCCTGGTCGGCGGCATCATCCTGGCGATCGGCTGTCCTCTTGCCGGCCACTGGTCCGACAAGCTCCCGCGCTCGCTCTTGATGGTAATCACGTGCGCGCTGTTCGTGCTCACGCCGTACCCGGCTTTTTACTTGATGGCCACTTGGCCGTCGCTGGCGACCTGCATCATCGCGGTTGCGTGGCTGCAGCTGCTCAAGGCCGGCTACAGCGGCGTGTTGCCGTCGTTGATGTCGGACCAGTTCCCGGTCGATACGCGGGCGATCGGCGTGGCGCTGGGCTACAGTATCTCGGTGACGGTTTTCGGAGGCCTTGCGGCGCTCATAGCGACCTGGCTGATCGCGCGGACCGGCGACCCGCTGTCGCCGAGCTATTACCTGATGTTCACCGCCGTGCTCAGCCTTGTCGCGCTGATGGCGATCCAGTGGCGCGGCCGTCGCGCGAGCCAGGCGGTGCCCGCGCCGCTGACGGCATAGCCCGGCGCCGCCGGACGCTTCCGAAAGCAACCTTCGAAAGCGTCCCCGCGACCCGGAAACGCGACTGGACGCCGCTCCGACCAGCATGGCAGCTTTATCCGGGCGACATGTTTCACCGGCGCGAGGCGGGCAGAATGGATCGGGTGCGGATCAGCGACATTGCCGAACGGTGGATGATCCCGACCTCGAAGACCGCCTATATGGCCGGTCTCGAGAAAAAGCCGGTAATCGCGGCCGCAAGCGGCATCAGGGTGATCGACACCGACGGCAAGCAGTATCTCGATTTCGGCTCGGGCCAGATGGCGGCGGCGCTGGGGCACAATCACCCCCGCTACGTCGCGGCGGTGGAGCGCAGTCTGCGCACGATCAGCCACTCGACCAAGACCTTCCTCAATGTCGATCGGCTCCAACTTCATGAGCGGCTCGGCCAGATCCTGACGCCGCCATTGCAGAAGTCGCTGTTTCTGGTGAGCGGCAGCGATGCGATCGAGGCCGCGATCGATCTCGCGCGCAAGGCGACCGGCGGGGTCGATGTGCTCGGCCTGCACATGGCGCTGCACGGCTCGACGTCGTACATCACGCGCTCGCTGACCTTTGGCTGGAACCGCGGCCGGCATGGGCTGGCGGCGCCCTCGACGGCGGCGATCCTGTCGCCGTTCTGCTACCGCTGTCCGGTCGGCAAGGAATTCCCCTCCTGCGATGTTCAGTGCCTGGCGTCGAGCATGGAACTGGCCGACGCCAATCTCACCGGCAAGCCGGCGGCGATGATTATCGAGCCGGTCCTGAGCGCCGGCGGCATCGTCGTGCCGCCGCCCGGTTACGTGAAATTGCTGCGGGAATACTGCCGCGCCCGCGGCATGCTGCTGATTATGGACGAGTCGCAAACCGGGCTCGGCAAGACCGGCAAGATGTGGGGCCACCTGCACGAGGACGTGGTGCCCGACATCATGACCGTCTCGAAGCATTTCGGCGCCGGTCTGCCGATCAGCGCGGTATGCACGACCGCCGAACTCGCCGAGCAGGCGGTCGAAAACGGCTATTTCGCGACGCGCTCGCATGCCTGCGATCCGATTGCCTGCGCCGCCGGTCTCGCCAGCATCGATATCGTGCTCGAGGAAAATCTGTGCGAGCGCGCCGCCGCGATCGAACGGCACGTCAAGACCGCGATCGGCGTGATGGCGCGCCGCTACGACTTTATCGGCGATGTGCGCGGCCGCGGCGTCTTGCTCGGCATCGAGCTGGTCGAGGATCGCGCGACAAGCGAGCCCGCCAACGAGATGTGCGGCGAGGCGGTGCGCCAATGCGAGGCAAGGGGCCTGTTGGTGCAGGCGCGCGGCAGCCACACCCGCGCCAATGTGATCCGGCTGGTGCCGCCGATGGTCTGCACCGATGCCGAAATCGACGAAGGTCTCGCCATTCTCGAAGATGTGTTCGCCGCCCTCGCCCGCGATCGGACCGGGGCGAGCAGCATCGCGGCGAAATAAGCGGATGAACGACATGCCGGGTTTCAATCCTCCCGAAATGAGATCGTTGTCTCATCTCGGCTGGGTAGGCGACGTCGCGCGGGTGCCGTACTGGGTTTACCGGGACGAGGACCTGCTCAGGACCGAACAGGAACGCGTGTTCGAAGGGCCGGTCTGGAATTTTCTGTGCCTGGAATCGGAGATCGCGAACCCCGGCGACTGGCGCACGATGCAGGTCGGACAGATGCCGGTGGTGGCCGTGCGCGATACGGACGGATCGATCGTCGCGTTCGAGAACCGCTGCGTCCATCGCGGCGCGCTGATCTGCCTCGACGATGCCGGCAGCGGCGCCACGGATTTCCAATGCGTCTACCACGCCTGGCGCTACGATTTGCGCGGCAACCTGAAATCGGTGGCATTCCAGCGCGGGGTGAACGGCAAGGGCGGCATGCCCGCCGATTTTCGCGTGGCGGACCACGGTCCGCGCAAGCTTCGCACCACGACGCTGTGCGGCCTCGTTTTCGGCACGTTTCGCGACGACACGCCGGAAATCGAGACATTCATGGGTCCGGATGTCTTGACGCAATTCAAGCGCGTCGTCGCGGACCGGCAGATCGAAATTATCGGCCGCTTTGTTCAGGTGCTGCCGAACAACTGGAAGATGTACGCCGAGAACGTGCGCGACTCGTACCACGCAAGCATTCTGCACCTGTTCTTCGCCACATTCAGGATCAACCGTCTCAGTCAGGGCGGCGGGTTGATCGTCAGCCCGAATGGCGGGTGCAGCGTTTCCTCGACGATTGCGCCGACCGCAGCCGACGACAGCACCTATGCCGGGATGCGTTCCGTCGACGATGGTTATCGGCTGGAGGATGCCGGCCTGGTCGATGTCGTCGACGAGCACCCGGACCGCATCCGGCAACACATCGTTACGGTGTTCCCGAATTTCGTGTTGCAGAAGACGCAGAATGCCATGGCGCTGCGGTTCTTCACACCGAACGGCGTCGATCGCACAAATCTGGAATGGATCTATTTCGGATATGCCGACGATGACCCGGAGATGCGCAAGCGCCGGCTGCGGCATCTGAATCTCGGCGGGCCGGCGGGTTTTGTGTCGATGGAGGACGGCTGCGTCGGCGGCTTTGTCGAACGCGGCATCGCGACGGCGGAGAGCGAAGCCTCGATCGTGGCAATGGGCGGCACGGAAATCGAAAGCCAGCCGACACGGGCGACCGAAGCCGCGGTGCGGGGGTTCTGGTCGTTGTGGCGCCGGATGGTAGGGGTATGAGCACGCTGCGGATCGCCGAGCTCAACGCGGCCTATGCATCGGTAATCGACAACGGCCGGCTCGAGGAATGGCCCGATTTCTTTGTCGAGGAATGCCTTTACAAGATCACCTCGGCCGAGAACCGCAGGCACGGCTACGAGGCCGGCATCATTTATGCCGACAGCCGGGCAATGTTGCGCGATCGTGTGACGGCGCTGCGCCGGGCGAACATCTACGAGCGGCAAAGCTATCGTCACATCGTTGGGCTGCCGCTCGTCGTTTCGGACGGCCCCGGCGGGATTGCCGCCGAGACGCCATTCATGGTCGCCCGGATCATGCGCGGCGGTCGGACCGATTTGTTCGCCACCGGCGTCTATTCCGATAGAATACGTGAAGAAAATTCCCGACTTTGTTTTGTCGAAAGAATTGTCGTCTGCGACAGTGCGCATTTTGATACGCTGCTGGTGATCCCGCTTTAGGCCCGGCCGTTTCGCGTGACTCAGCTTGAATTTTGTCCGTCGTCACTCACCCTGCCCGGTTGGGGGCTTGCCGGCGGCGGTGAAATAGGCGGCCGATCCGCTCGGTAACGATCTCGAAAAAGGCGAACAGGGCCGGGACGAACAGCACGCCGACAAAACTCGCCAGCACCATGCCGCCGAACACGGTCGTGCCGATCGACACCCGCGCGCCGGCGCCGGCGCCGGTCGCCAAAACCAGCGGCACCACGCCGATAATAAAAGACAGCGCGGTCATCATCACCGGACGGTAGCGGGTACGCGCCCCTTCCTCGGCGGCCCGGCGCGGCGGCATGTGCTCCTGGATCATCCGCTCGCGGGCAAATTCGACGATCAGGATCGCGTTCTTCGCCGACAGGCCGATCAGCAGCACCAGACCGATCTGCCCGTAGACGTCGAGCGCCAGCCCGCGAACCATGATCGCGCCGAGACCGCCCAGCAGCGCGAAGCCGACCGGCAGCATTACCGACAGCGGCAGCGTCCAGCTCTCGTACTGCGCCACCAGGAACAGGTAGGAAAAGACGATCGCGGCCAGGAACGCGGCGGCCTGCTGCCCGACCGCCTGCAGTTCCTGATACGACATCGCGGTCCACTCAAAGCCGTAACCCTGCGGCAGGTGCTGCGTCGCGACCTGCTGCATCGCCGCAATGGCTTGGCCCGAGCTTTTTCCGGGCGCGGCCGCACCGTTGATCAAGACCGCCGGGAAGAGATTATAGGTGTTGACCGCGTTGGGGCCGAGCACCTCGCGCACCGTTACCAGCCCCTCGAGCGGCACCATACTGCCGGTGCCGCTGCGCACATAGAGATTGGCGATGTCGCTTGCCTTCTGTCGGAATTGCGCCTCGTCCTGCACGATGACCTGAAACGCGAAGTTTTCGTGGTTGAACAGATTGACGAACTGGCCGCCAAGATGGGCCTGCAGGGTCTGGTAGATCGCCAGCGGCGTGATGCCGAGCAGCGCCGCCTTGGTCGTGTCGATATCGACCCGCAGCTGCGGCACGTTGGCCGAAAAGCTCGTGAACACCGAAGACAGATCGGGATGCTGGTTGGCCGCGAAGATTACGGCGCGCGACACCTGCGCGAGGTCTTGATAGGACTGTCCGCCGCGCCCTTCGAGCACGAAATTGATCCCGCCGGTCGTGCTGATCCCGGGGATCGCGGGCGGGTTGAAGCTGACGATATTGGCCGCCGGGATGGCGTTCAGCATCGGCCGCAGCCGCTCGATGACATTCAGGGTCGACTGGCTTTCCGGCCGCTCGTCCCACGGCTGCATGATCGCGATCACCGAACCGGCATTCGGCTCCTGCGCACCTGAAACGAGGCTGAACCCCGCCAGTTCGATCGTATGCGCGACCCCCGGCGTCTCGCGCAGCATCTGCCCGATATTGCTTACCACCTGCTGCGTGCGCGCCAGCGAGGCGCCGTTCGGGGTCTGCACGTTGACATAGAAATAGCCCTGATCCTCGTTCGGCAGGAACGCGGTCGCGGTCGCGCCGAGGACCAGATAGGCGATGCCGAACGCGGCGGCGACGCCGACCCAGGCGAGGATCAGCCAGCGGGACAGAAATCGAACCGTGGCGGCATAACCGTTGCGCCCTATAGCGAAGCCCCAATTGAACAGGCGGAACGCAAAAAAGCGCCGGTCCCGCGGCGGCCGCAGCAGCAGCGCGCAGAGCGTCGGGCTCAATGTCAGCGCGTTGATCGCCGAGATCACGACCGATACCGATATCGTCACGGCGAATTGCCGGTACAGCGCGCCGGTGATGCCGGACACAAAGCCGACCGGCGCGAACACCGCGACGAGGACCAGCGTCGTCGCGATCACCGGCGCGGTGATTTCCGCCATCGCCCGCTCGGTCGCCTCGGCCGGCGGCATTTCGGGATGTTCTTCGAGCGTGCGCGCGACGTTTTCGACGACGATGATCGCGTCGTCGACGACCAGCGTGATCGCCAGCACGATCGCGAACAAATTCACCGTGTTCGCCGAGTAGCCGAGCATATAGAGGACCGCGAAGACGCCGATCAGCGATACCGGGATCGCGATCGTCGGGATCAGCGTCGCGCGCCAGTCCTGTAGAAAGACGAACACCACCGCGACCACCAGCGCCAGCGTGATCGCCAGCGTCAGCAGGATCTCGTCGATGTTGGCGCTGACGAAATTGGTGGCGTTGTAGACGATCTTGTATTGCAGGTCGGGCGGAAAACCGGCCGACAGCTCCCGCATGCGCTGTTCGATGGCGCGCGCCACCGCCAGCGCGTTGGCGTCCGGCGCCTGGTACACGGCGAGTGTGGCCGAGGGCTGGCCGTCGAGCGCCGAGGAATTGGCGTATTGCTGCGCCGCCAGTTCGACGCGCGCGACATCCCGGATGCGCACAACGCCGCCGTTCGGATTTGTGCGCACGACAATGTCCGCGAATTGCTGCGGATCGCTGAGCCGACCTGGAGCGATGACGGTAAGCTGCTGCTCCTGCTGCGCGCCAGGCGGGTTCGGCGGCTGACCGATCTGGCCCGCCGCGGCCTGAATATTCTGGCTCGCGATCGCGCCGGTGACGTCGCCCGCGGTGATGCCGAGCGCCGTCATGCGCACCGGGTCGAGCCAGATGCGCATCGCATATTGCCGCTGCCCGAAAATCTGCGTGTCGCCGACCCCCGGCAGCCGCGCGATCTGCTGCTGCAGCTGCATGTAGGCGTAGTTCGAGATGAAGACCTGGTCGTGCGTGTTGTTGGGCGAATACAGATTGACCGCCAGCACGAAATTGCTCGACGCGGCGCGGATGCTGATCCCCTGCTGCACGACCTCGGCCGGCAGCAGCGCTTGCGCGAGCTGCACGCGGTTCTGCACGTTTACCTGGTCGATGTTCGGATCGCTGTCGATTGCGAAGGTGATCTGCAGCCGGTAGGCGCCCGAACTCGACGAGGTCCCCTGCATGTACAGCATGTCGGGGACGCCGTTGACCTGCTCCTCGATCGGCTGCGCGATCGTGTTGGCGACGGTTTCCGCGCTGGCGCCGGGGTAATTGGCCGATACCGTTACCGAAGGCGGGGTGATGTTCGGGTATTGCGAGATCGGGATGACCCACAGCGCGAGCAGCCCGGCCAGCACGATGACGACCGAAATAACGATCGCGAAGTTCGGCCTACGGATAAAAAAGGAGCTGAACACGCGCCGGCTCAGCCCGCGTTCACGGCGGTCTGCGCCGGGTTTTTGCCGGAAGGGGCTTCGCCCGGACGCGCCATTTGCGGGTTGACGACTTGGCCGGGCCGCACCTTCTGCACGCCCTGCACGATCACGTTCTCGCCGGCGGCGAGCCCCTTGCTGACGACATATTCCTGCCCGATCTGGCGTCCGAGCTGGACCGGGCGCTGCTCGACCTTGTGATCCGGCCCGACAACGAGGACGTAATTGCCGGACTGTTCGGTCTGGATCGCGGCGATCGGCGCCAGCACCGCTTCTTCCGGTTGGGCCCGCCGGATGTTGACGTTCACATAGCTGCCCGGCAGCAGCAGCCCCTCCGGGTTCGGAAAATCGGCATAGACCGCGATCGTTCCGGTCTGCGGGTCGGCCTCGTTGTCGATAAAGGCGATCCGGCCGGGACGGTCGTATTCCTTGCCGTTCGCCAGCTCGATCCGCAGCGCGAGGTCGGATGTCGCCTGCTTCACCTCCGACCCGACGCGCTGCTTGAAATCGACAAAGCGGCGGTCAGACACCGAAAACACGATGCGGATCGGATCCATCTGATTGACCGTGGCCAGCGCCGGGGTCGCCGGCGTGACGAGGTTCCCTTTGGTCAGCGTGAACGCGCCGAGCCGCCCGGCGATCGGCGAGGTGATCGTCGTATAGCCGAGATCGAGCTGCGCCTCGGTCGACGCCGCCTGGGCGCCAAGAACATCGGCTTGCGCCTGGTCGCGGTTCGCGCGTGCGACATCCAGATTGGCGGTCGCCTCGTAACCGCGCGACGCGAGCTGGGCGGCGCGCGCATATTGCCGCTGCGCATTGGCCAGCGCCGCGTTCGCCGAGGCGAGCTTCGCCTCGGCCGACTGCACCGCAGCCTCGTATTGCGCCTTCTGCAACACGAACACAACCTGCCCGGCTTTGACATTGCTGCCCTGCGGGACCGGCTCGTCCTCGATAAAGGCGGTGACGCGCGGCACGATCTGGACCGATTGGATCGCCCGCACATGTCCGATAAAGCTCGACACCGGCGCGACGTTCTCGATCCGCGCCGGGGTCACGACGACGGCGGGCGCCGGCTGGTCCGGCAGCTGCTGACCGAAGCCGTTCTCTGCCGTCAATACCGCGGCCAGCGATAGAGCGCCGGCAAGCAAGTGAGGCGCAAGGCGCATGCGCTCGCCACAGGTTAAGCTGTCGCGGCTGCACGCCGCCAGCCACGTAAACCCTGCCCCGGCGCGGCAGGTTCCTGCTCGGGTCAGCCGGCCCCTATAGAGGCAAAGACGAACTGGCGCGTGTCTAAGGGCCAGCGCGGCTCAAGGAGGCACAAGCCGGCGTCGCAGCGGAGGCGACGCCGACATGGTCTCCGACCGTTCAGCCGCGGGCGAGGGCGTAGACCTGCGTGCCGCCGGGCGGCGGCGGTTGCGGGGTCCAGCTCTCCCCGGCATCGCGGCTGGTCCACACCTCGCCGCCATTGGTGGCGCAGGACATCAGGCTCGGGCGGTGCTCGTCGAAGGCGATCTTGAACATCGTATGCGGCACCGGACCGCCGACATCGACCTGCGTCCAGCTCTCGCCGCCGTCGCGGCTGCGCAGCAGCACACCCTCATCGCTGATGAAGCCCGCTCCCGCCGCCAGCCACAGGTGGCGCGGGTTGCCCGGCACCTCTCTGATGTCGCGGCAATAGATCTGCCCCTTCGCGTTCAGCGGTTCGAGCTTCACATGGCTCCAATGGTCCCCGCCGTCGGTGCTGCGCCACATGCCGGCGCGGGCGATGCCGTATACCGTTCCCGGGCGCCAGCGGCTCGCCAGCACCCCGTGCATGTCGACCATGTCGTCGTTGATGTACTGGCCGTGGCTCAAGTTCTCCCAATGCGCGCCGCCATCGGTCGAGCGGATCGTGCCGCCGACCTCGATCGCGCCATAGAGGTGGTCCGGCTCGCTGGCGCTGGCGTCGAGCATCAGCACCCGCTTGGCGGGGTTGGCGCCCGGCGCCGTGGTGATGTCCGGGAACCGCACACTGACCGGCAGCCGGGTCCAGTGCTCGCCGGCATCGTCGCTGCGATAAATCTCGCTGTTGTCGTACCCGATCAGGATTGTGTCCGGATCGTGCGGATGAAACAGGATCGACCATACCGGCAGACCGTGGTCGGGAAGCTCCACCTTCTCCCAATGATCGCCGCGGTCGGCGCTGCGATAGGGGCCGTGCTGCGTGCCGGCATAGACAATCGCCGCGTTCTGCGGATGCACCGCGAGGGCGCGGACCGCCGGCTGGTCGGGCAGACCGCGCGACAACGCCTCCCACTCGTTGCCGCCGTCGGCGAGGCGGAACAGCCCGGAATCGACCGGGCGGCCGGGTCCGGTCTCGCCGGCCAGGCCGAGATACAGATAGGATTGCTGACTTGTCATGATGCACCTGCCTTTCGGCTGCGGTTAGACCGCTGGGGGACGGCGGTCGCGGAACGGGGTGGCTTTCTCGAAGGCGTCGGCGACGCGCAGCACCGTCGCCTCCTGAAACGGCTTGCCGACCAGCTGGAGCGCCAGCGGCAATCCTCTGGGGCTGAAACCCGAGCACACCGACATTGCCGGATAGCCGGCCACATTGAAGGGCATCATAAAGCTCGGCTGCTGGAACACGTCCCACTTCGGCAGCGCGTCGATCCGCGGCGCCTCGCCCGGGAACACGGCGGTCACCACGATGTCGAGATCGGTCATTGCGGCCTTCAGTTCGGCGCGCAGCTCGCGCCGCCGCCGCACCGCTTGCAGATAATCGACGCCGGAAACGAACGCGCCGAGCATCAACCGGGTGCGCATCCGCTCGCCGAAATCGGAGAGCCGAGTGCGCGACCATTCCTCGTAGGCGGCGGCGCGCTCGACAATCGAGATCAGTGAGCCGCAGGCGTGCCAATCCTGCAACGGCGACAGCTGCACCTCGCGGATTTCCGCGCCGAGCCCGCGCAGCGTGTCGATTGCGGCGGCGATGCCGCGCTGCGTGTCGTCGCTGACCTTGTGGTCGGTCTCGTGGAAATGGTGGATTACGCCGACCCTGGCGCCCTTAATCCCGCCGCCCAGCGCCGCCTTGTAATCCTGGATCGGCCGGTTGGCGCTGGCCGGATCGCGCGGATCGTGGCCGGCGAGCGCCTGCAGCATCAGCGCGCAATCCTCCGCCGTCCACGCCATCGGCCCGATATGGTCGAGGCTGAACGCCGCCGGCGCGACCCCGGCGCGGCTGACGAGCCCGTAGGTCGGCTTCAACCCGGCAATGCCGCAATAGGCCGCCGGGCCGCGGATCGAGCCGCCGGTGTCGGTGCCGATGCCGCAGAGGATCATGCCGCTGGCGACCGCCGCCCCGGTGCCGCTGCTGCTGCCGGCGGTGAAGTGCTCGGTGTTCCAGGGGTTGCGCGCCGGCGGCCTCGGCAAATCGAATGACGGGCCGCCATCGGCGAACTCGTGCGTCGTCAGCTTGCCGATCAGCACCGAGCCGGCGGCGGCCAGTTTCTCGGCGCAGGTCGCATCGGCGTCGGGAATGTTGTCCTGCAGCAGCTTCGACTGGCAGGTGGTCGGGATGCCCTTGGTGTCGACGATATCCTTGAGACCGATCGGGATGCCGTGCAGCGGCCCCGACGGTCCGTTCGCCATGATCGCCGCCTCGGCGGCGCGGGCCTCAACCAGGGCGCGCTCCTCGGTCAGGTGGACAAAGGCGTGCAGCTTGTCGTCGAGCGCGTGCACGCGTTCGAGGCAGGCCTTGGTCAGCTCGACCGGCGACAATTGCTTCGCCGCGATCCGGCGCGCCGCCTCGGCGATGGTCGGGATCGCGGCGGTCATTGCAAATCCTCCTCGGCAAAGCCGTAGGTCAGGGCCGGCTCGGCCATGCGGCCGCGCGGCTTGCGGACGCGCTCGGCCATGGCCGCGATACCGTCGCAGACCTCCCTTAGCTCCGCCTTTTCGGCGTCGGTCACGGTGAGTCCGGCGCGGGCCAGCAGATAGGCGAACGCGTCATCGTTGATCGTTACCGGCATGCGACCACCCTCCCCCCTGGAGATTGACAGTTGAGCTTTCGGCTTTGCCCGGGTCGGCTTGGAGCCGGTCGCGCCCCTCCCCGCCGGTGCGCGGCGGCATGACGGTCCGGCCACGGGCGGCAAACCGCTTCGCCGTCGGCTCCCGGACGTCCGGCATGAACAAGGACAGCGCGCCGGCATCGTTCATCACCGCCTCCGCCATCTGCTCGACCCATCGGGCCGCAAGATTTTGCCCGGCAAAGCACGATTTTTGCAATACCGGCCGAGACGCCGCCAGCGGAATGCCTCCGATCCGAGGCCGGGGTCGGGCGATGCGGCCGAGAGCCGCGCCTGGCATGACCCGCCGCCAAGAAGTTTCGATTGTCTGCAAGGAGGCGAGCGCCAGACGGTCTGTAAGCCGGGTTCTGTCCCGCCGCGAAGCCGTGGCGGGGATGGCCATTCATCTGGGACGTTCGTCGCCGAACGCCTCGCGCGACCGACCCGAGCGGCGGCGCGGCAGGCCCGCCCGGCGGCGCCCGACCATAAGCCGACGCCGCCTGCCGCTCCTACTTGGTCTTGCTCCCGGTGGGGTTTGCCCTGCCGCCGCCGTTGCCGGCGGCGCGGTGCGCTCTTACCGCACCATTTCACCCTTGCCGCCCGTGCCGTCCGGTGAGGCCGCCCCGGTGGGCCGTCTCGACGAACGACGAGGCTCGGCGGTGTGTTTCTGTGGCACTTTCCCTGGGGTCGCCCCCGCCGGGCGTTACCCGGCACCGTGCCTCCGTGGAGCCCGGACTTTCCTCCCCCCGCCGGCCCAAGGGGACACCAAGGGCACGGCGGAAAGCGGCCATCCGACCGTCTGGCGCCAACCAATATGGGATCGCCTTCCCGCCGCCGCAAACCGCCCTGCAAACCGCAATCCCGATCCCGCGTTCCATCTCAGGTCACTATAACCGGCTTGCCATAGACATCCCGCCGCCTCCGCTCCCACCCATGAAGCTTCCGCTTCTCTCGGATCGCCCGGCACCAGCCCTTCGAAATTGCACGTATCAATAACACATCGACGTACACCACAATCGAAAGGTGTAAAACCAATCCGTTACGATGACTTTTACGGCGGCTCCCTGCATGATATCATTCGCGTCGCTTTGCCGCACCAGGTAACCTCAACATCGCAGCTGCCGATTCTAGTGATGAGGCGATGATGCCGAAGAATATCATAATTTGTGCCGATGGAACCGGGAACAGTTCGCGGGCCTTGTTTGGGACCAATGTCTGGCGCCTTTATCAGGCACTCGATACCAGCATTGCTGTTCCGCATCAAACGCCAGCCCAAATCGCCTATTATCACGATGGCGTTGGCACCTCGTCATTCCGGCCACTCGCACTGCTCGGCGGTGCGATTGGCTGGGGGCTGAAGCGGAATGCTCTGGATTGTTATAAGTTCATTTGCCGCAACTATGAGCGCGGTGATCGTATTTATATGTTCGGTTTTAGTCGCGGCGCGTTCTCGGTTCGCCTTCTCGCCGATTTTATTTGCACAGAAGGGCTGGTAAGCCGGATTACAGAACCTGATCTCGATTTCTACGCACGTGATGCCTATCGAGTATATCGGCAAAAGTTCGATAAGGGAACTTTGACCAAAACTGCTCGCAAGAAAAATCTGTTGTGGTTTCAAAAGCAACCAAAAGTTGTTCGATTTCTATCGCGAATTCAACGGCTGCCGGGGATTCGCCTCCTATTATGGCTCCGAAACCTATCATGGGTTCGATCCTTCCGCTATTGGCGCGATAGATTGATCGATATTCGCCGGTTTTTGCAAAAAAGAGACAGGTACAAGTGCGTCAGAAAGGAGAATATCCGTCCAGAGAAGGACAGAAACCCCGACGCGTTGGGGGACCGGCACGCGATTGAGTTCATCGGCGTTTGGGATAGCGTAGCAGCTTACGGTATGCCAATCGCCGAAATGACTCGTGGCTTCGATCGTTGGGTATGGCCACTGTCTTTTCAGAAGTATGCGCTGTCTCCTAAAGTCAAGACAGCCCGCCAGGCGCTCGCTCTCGACGATGAACGCGATACATTTCATCCGCTGCTGTGGGACGAATTTGAATCTGAACGTCCCGAACGGATCAAACAGGTTTGGTTCGCGGGTACGCATTCGGATGTAGGCGGCGGTTACCCAGACGGCACAATGTCCCATATTCCTCTTAAATGGATGTTGGACGAGGCGGCTATCGCGGGGGTGGGTTTTGTCCCCCGCGCGGTCGCGGAAATCCGAAAAGCGGCCAGAACACTAGGGCCGATGCACGATTCCCGCCGCGGCCTCGCCGGATATTATCGATACCAACCACGTAAGATAGCCGCTTATATCGAATCTTCCGACGGGTCTGCGGACCCGAGCACACTGCTCATGCGAGATCCCTATACGACGGATAAACTGCTGAGATCGGTCAAGATTCACGAAAGCGTGTTTCACCGGATCGCTTTTGGTAACGACGGTTATGCTCCGATCGTGTTGCCGCGCGAGTACGAGGTAGTTCCCGGCAGAATGGGAGGACCCGTTCCGCCCTACGGACTCGACCCGCGAACGCGTGAGCAGCGCGTCGAGGGCCAAGAGCGCGTCTGGGACCGGGTTTGGGTACGTCGCGTCCTCTATTTCTCGTCGCTTACCGTATCCGGCTTGCTGGTGTTGCTCCCGGTGTGGCAGTGGTGGTGGTCTTCGACCGGCTGTTCTGGTTATTTTTGTTTTTTGTCCCCGACTTTATCCGCAGTTGGTTGGCTGCTCCCGGAGTTCGCTCAACCGTGGATTTCGTCGTTTGCTAATTCTCCGGATCTCGCGTTATTCCTCGTCGGTGTGCTGACATTGATGCTGCTGGCGAATGAGCGGGTCCAACAGCGGTTGAACGCCGACATGCGGGCGCTTTGGGAAAACACGCTGGGCCTCGACAAAAAGACGACGGCGCCTGACGCGTTGAGGCGATGGGTTCGTCGATTGCGAACCAATCTGATATATCAGAGGGTATTCCGGTCCTTGAAATGGAACGTTGCCCCGAACGCCTTCGGACTTATCTTTCGGCTCGCCGCCATCGCATTGCTGATTGCCCCTATCGGGATTGTCGGAATCATTGCCTTACGGTACGAAATTGCCCGGAGCGAGGCGGCAAACCAGATGTGCGGGGATGCGAAGTCGAGCGAGTACGCTACATCTGAACCGTGCACCGCGTTGTATCCGGTTTTGCGCGCTGGCGAATCCTATCGCCTCTTTATCAAAGTCGATAAGCCTTGGGTCGACTTAACGATATCAACTACTCCCGAGGGGTTTGATTCGAGCAAAATTGGGTTTTTCGCCAGGATGATGGCGCCTCTACGACGACTGCCTTCTGCGCGCTGGTTCCAGCCACTGGTCAAGATCATCGAACCCGACGCGAACGTAGCATCGGCCAGCTTCCTTGAGGAGCTGATCGACATCATCGTCCCCGATGCGCATTATCGCATTGTGCCGCTTGATATGAGGCTGACCGACCCGGTCCGAGGCATTTATACGGCGGAATTCGAGGCACCTATCGGCGGTCACGCGTACTTTTTTATTAACGATGTCTTGCTTCCGCAATTCATGGATCCTGTATTCGGCATTATCGGCCATGTTTTTGGTAACTCTTGGTCTTATAAGATTTTTTATGACAACAATCAGGGGGGAGGCTCTATAGATCTGATCTGGTGCAGGCCATTTGATTGCCCTCCTTATGAACCCCTTTGATTATGTGAAAAGTGCCTTGATGACAAACACTGGACGTTGTCAGCTCGTCGAAAAGGCGCGAGTGAAGTCGCGGGAATGCATGGCTCGGCCCCGACCCATGCGGCGATAGCGCGCATCGCGCCGCGCGATGGGTGCTACACTCGCGGCCAGCGCCGGGGTTGGCCCGGCCCGTGGAGCCAAGTCCGAGGAGGAAAGCGGAATGGCGTATGACCTGCTGATCAAGAATGGCCTCGTTGTCGACGGCTCCGGGATGCCGGCGTTTCGCGGCGATGTCGGCGTGAAAAACGGCAAGATCGCCGAAATCGGCAAATTGTCGTCTCCGGCGACCCGCACGATCGACGCCGACGGCCGCGCCGTCGCGCCCGGCTTTATCGACAACCACTGCCATTACGACGCGCAGGTCACCTGGGACCCGCTCTGCACCTTTTCGCCCGAGCACGGCGCGACATCGGTGATCTTCGGCAATTGTTCCTTGTCGCTGGCGCCGGTCCGCAAGGGCGGCGAGTTGCGGCTCGCCGAATTCCTGTCCTATGTCGAAGCGATCCCGATGGAGGTCCTGAAGACGATCGAGTTCGATTGGGAAACGGTCCCGCAATACATGGACCGGCTCGACAATCATCTCGGCATCAATATCGGCAATCTGATCGGCCACACGGCGGTGCGGCATTACGTAATGGGCGACAACTGCCAGAAGCCGGGCGCGACCGACGAGCAGATCAAACAGATGCGCGACCTCGTGCGCGAGGGCATGGAAGCCGGCGCGCTGGGCTTCTCGGTGTCGCGCGAGAAGGGGCATTTCGATCCGCAGGGCGTGCTGATCCCGGCGCTGTGGGCCGACGAGAACGAGATTTTCCAGCTCTGCGACGTGCTGCGCGACATGGGCACCGGCACGATCCAGGCCGGCGGCGGCCAGTATGTCGAGTTGAAGGATGGCATGATGCGCCGCCTCGCCGAGGCGACCGGCCGCACCGTCGTCTACAACTCGCTGTCGCAGACGATGCGCCGTCCGGACGAGTGGAAAATCCACATGGCCCGCATCGAGGAGACCGCTTCCCTCGGCATCCGCGCCTATCCGATGTGCAGTCCGAACCGGGTCACGCAGGATTTCACGATGAAGAACACGCAGGTGTTCCGCGGCCTGCCGACCTGGCACCCGATCCTGCTGATGTCGAACGAGGAAAAGCTGCGCCTCTACGCCGACCCGGAAACCCGCGCCAAGCTGCACGAGGAAGCGATCGTCAACAAGCCGGACGCGGCGGTCGGCATCTCGAAGACCTGGTGGAACTACATCTGGGTCAACGAGCCGGCGCTCGAAAAGAACAAATGGATGCAGTTCAAGTCGATCGGTCAGATCGCCGAGGCGCAGAAGAAGGGCGTGATCGACGCGTTCCTCGATCTCGTCGTCGAGGAAAAGCTCGAAACCCGCTTCCTGCAGGCCGAGAACAACATCGATGACGAGGCCGTGTCGAAAATTCTGACGCATCCGAACGCGGTGATCGGTCTTGGCGACGGCGGCGCGCACGTCCAGTTCCACGGCGGCTACGGCTATCTGACCAAGCTGCTCGGCGAGTGGGTACGCGAGAAGCAGGTCATGTCGCTGGAGCAGGCGGTGCGCCGCTTGACCTTTGACTCGGCCTCGACCTTTGGCCTCTACGACCGCGGCCTCTTACGCCCGGGTCTCGCCGCCGACATCGTGGTGTTCGATCCGGCCACCGTGAAATGCGGTAAGGAAGAAGTCGTGCACGACTTCCCGGCCGGCGGCTGGCGCATCAAGGAGACCAGCGAGGGCGTGTCGCACACGATTGTCAACGGCCAGGTGCTGCTCGAAGACAAGAAGCACACCGGCGCCCTCCCCGGCCGCGTGCTGCGCAACACCCACTGGCACGCCAACCACGCCTGACGACCGGCCGCCTCCCTCGTTCTCCGGGTCAGCCTCGGGGAGCGAGGGCTGGGTCGCCTGAATCTCGAACAAGCGTCATCCCGGCGCCGGTGCACTGCTGTCCGGGATTTTGCATTGGGGGTGAGGTGCACGGCGGACAATCCCTAGATTTTGGGCCAAAATCGTGTCGCCAAACATGATTTTGAGGTCTGCCGTGCCCCATATTCCTACCGCGTTTGAGCAGCTGGTGAAACTGCTGGATCGTCGGATCATCGCCCGCGCGGTGGCGGCGCATGACGGCGACCGCGGCGTCGGCGACGGTGCGAACGCCTGGACCTGCGAACGGCATCTGAAGACCATGTTGTTCGCCCAGGTGGCGGGGTTGACCAGCTTGCGCGGCATTGTCGAGGGTATGGCGCCGCACCGCCGGCGATTTTACCACCTCAACCGGCGCCAAACCGTGCCGCAGCACCCTGTCGGACGCCAACCGCGAACGACCCGCGGCGGTATTCCGCGATATCGCGCTGGCGCTGATCCCGCCGGCCGCCGGCACGCTGCAGCGGCAGAGCGCAGCGCTGGTCCGGCTGCTCGATGCGACGCCGATCCCGCTCAAGGGCCGCACTTTGGCTGGGCCGAGGCCAATGCCCGCACGCGCGGTTTGAAACTGCACCTGCTGCATGATCCCCGCCAGGGCCGGCCGGTGTGGTTCGATGTGACCTCGGCGAAAAATCGATGATGTCGTTGCCGGCCGCTGCGTCCCGCTCGAACCCGGCGCCACCTATGTCTTCGACCGGGGCTACACCGATTACCGCTGGTGGTCGCAGATCATCGACAGCGGCGCCGGCTTTGTCACTCGCGGCAAGCGCAACGCCCACCATCGCGACATCCTCGAATGGCCGGCGGTCGGCGACGGCATCCTGGCCGACCGCCGCCTCAAGATCGGCCACCGCCAGCCGAGCGGCGGCGCGCCGCGCAACCCGCTGTGGGGCGAACTGCGCGAGGTCGTCATCGCCCGCCCCCAACCCGAAGCGCCGCTGCATCTGCTGACCAACGAGCTGACCCGTCCGGCGGTCGAAATCGCCCAGCTCTACAAAGAGCGCTGGCAGATCGAGCGGCTGTTCAGGTGGCTCAAGCAAAACCGCAAAATCCGCAGCTTTCTCGGCCGCAGCGAAAACGCCGTGGCCTCCAGATCTACCTCGCACTGATTGCTTTTCTGCTGCTGCGCATCCTGCATCACACCGCCGCGCGCCTTCAAGGACCGCACCGGGCGGCTGCCCCCCGTCTGAAAACCGCCTGGTTCACCCCGTTCAGCCTGTGCCACCACGTCGCCCCGCCACCGCGGCCCCCCAGCCGCCGCCCGCCCAGCCCGCAAGCCTGTTTCGCCTTCCGATGAAACCCCTATCAAATCCCGGACAGCAGTGCGCGAAAGCGGGGATGACGAAGTGTTTCATCTAATCAGACCGTGCGCTACACCCGCTCGTATTTGACGACGCGGCGGGCGCGCGGCTGCCACGAACCGGGCTGCACGCAGTAGAAATCGCCGCGCGAGTCGCCCCAGATGCCGTGGATCGAGCGCATGATCGGTCCGTCGCCCCAGCGCGCCAGCCGCTCGCCGTCCAGAGTCAGGAGGCTGACCATCCCGCCGTTGTGCTCGGGGATGTAAACGATGTCGTCCTTGTCGATATAGAAGAACGCCGGCCCGATCAGCTCGACCGGCCACACATGCAGGAATTTTCCCCCTTGGTCGAAGACCTGGACCCGGTCGTTTTCACGGTCCGCGACGAGCACCCGGCCGCGGCTGTCGATCCAGACCCCGTGCGGCAGATTGAACTGGCCCGGCGCCGTGCCCGGCTCGCCCCACGAGAACTGGTACTTGGCGTCGGGCGAGAATTTGTGGACGCGTGCGTTGCCGTAACCGTCGGTCATGAACATTGACCCGTCCGGCGCAAAGGCGATGTCCGTCGGCAGGTTGAACGGACCGCCGCCATGCGTCACCTGCTTAAATGCGGCGGAACTCCATTCGCTGGCGGGCACGCCGGTATCGGAGCGCGCGCCTTTCTCGCCGATCGTCTGCAACAATTTGCCGTCGGTGGTGAACTTGTAGAACTGGTTGTGGTGCTCGTCGCATAGCCACACGCGGTCCTCGCCGTTCTCCTGCACGATGCGGATCGCGTGCGGGAACTTGAACAGCCCCTCGCCCCACGACGACAGGAATTTCCCATTGCGATCGAAGATCACTACGGGGTGTGCGTCGTTTCTGTTGAAACTATATACTCGGTCCTGCGAGTCAACCGACACGGCGCAGGCCTTGACGTCGAGCCATTCCGGCGGCTGCTGCCAGTTTTCGTGCACGCTATAGCGGTAATTGCCGCTGCCGACGAGCGGTTCCATGTATC
>JBFXDF010000049.1:0-19914 GCA_050181375.1 Alphaproteobacteria bacterium | reverse complement strand
TAAGGCTGGAACGTTCGTAAAATCCGAAGCTCGCATAACCGACGATGCGGGCAGCCCCGCCGAGCAGCACGACCGTGCTCATGGTGACCCGGAAAATTTCTCTATCGAGCCGCAACGCGTTGAAATAGACGACATAGATCGGCCCTACCCCGGCTCCGAACAGGGTGCCGAGGAGACCTCCGGCGATCCCGGCTACCGCCGCCAACGCACCGCGCCAGCGCGCGGGAAACACCAAGGAGGTCTTGGCCGTCGCCAAGGTATAAACGGCGTATAGGATCAAGAATACCCCGAGAGCGCGCCGCATCGCCTGTTCGTCGAGCAGATTGATGAACGAAAAACCCAAGCCGATCCCGATAGTTGAATAAAACGTCATGACCGCGAAGTGCCACCAGGCGACCCGGCGCCATTCGCGGCTTATCAGGTGTACCGATGTGATCGCCGTCAGCGCGGTGGTTACGGCCACCGCGGTCGATACCGGAAGAATAAACGCCAGCATCGGCATCGCGATCAGCACCGCGCCGAACCCGGCCGCGCTGCGAACCGCAAACGCGCAGATCAGCACCATGATGTAGAAAGCAAGGCCGAGAGCCGACAAAGACGCCACTGTTCAACGTTTCCGCATTTCCGGCTCGCTGCATGTGATTTTCCGTCTCGCGGATAGGGGGCGCAACGAAAATTGAACGGCGGCGCATGTTCCGCGGCACGGACCTCGGCCGATGGGAGCGGCCGGACTTCGGCGGGTCACCGCGGATCGGGTGCTCCGTCGAGATTTGTCCCTATACCGGCGGCGCGTGGTCTGCGACGCTGTAGGGGCGGCGCAGGCACCGGACGGAAGACGCTGGCAGCGAGCGGCGCCGGGGAGGGACGTGGGCATGCGTCGATGGGTTCTAGCGTGTTTGGCCGGAACGATGGGCCTGACCGGGCCGGCGATCGCGGCCGAGGTCCCGAAGCGCGGCGGCACGTTGACATATGTGATCCCCGCCGACGCACCGCCGAGTTTTGACGGCCACCGCGAGAATACCTTTGCGACGGTCCATGCGGTGGCGCCGTTCTACAGCGTGCTGATCCGGGCCAACCCGGAGAACCCGGCCGTGACGACCGATTTTGTCTGCGATCTCTGCACCGGCATCCCCGAGCCGGGCGATGACGGCCGGACCTATGCCTTCACGATACGCGACGATGTCAGGTTCGCGGACGGCTCGGCGCTGACCGCCGACGACGTCGCCGCCAGCTGGAACAAGATCGTCAACCCGCCCGAAGGCGTCTTCAGCATGCGGCGCGGCTATTATTCGATGATCGAGGCAATCGAGGCGCCGGATCCGAAGACGGTCGTTTTCCGCCTCAAATTCGCTACCGCCGCGTTTCTGCCCGCGCTCGCGGATCCCTATGCGTTTATCTATAAGAAAGAAATCCTCGACCGCGATCCGCATTGGTACGAGAAAAACATCATGGGGTCTGGGCCGTTTCGTTTTAAGGAATACCAGACTGGGCAGTCGATCTCGGGGGTACGCAACCCCGACTATTACCATAAGGGGCTGCCGTATCTCGATAGCTTTATCGGGATATTCGCCGATAAGCAAGCAACCCGCGTCGCCGCGATACGCGGTGACCGAGCGGCGATCGAGTTTCGCGGCTTTCCGCCGGCCACCCGCGACGAACTGGTCGGTGTGCTCGGCGACGAGATTACTGTGCAGGAAAGCGACTGGAATTGCGGCGCGCTGATCACGCCGAACCACCAGCGCAAGCCGTTCGACGATGCAAGGGTACGGCGGGCGCTGACCCTGGCGATCGACCGCTGGCGCGGCGCCGAGGCGCTCTCGAAGATCACGTTGCAGCGCACCGTCGGCGGGGTCGCGTTTCCGGGCTCACCGCTGGCCGCCACCAGGGAGGAATTGCAGCTTCTGGCCGGATATTGGCCCGATATCGAGAAGTCGCGCCAGGAGGCACGGCGGTTGTTGAAGGAAGCCGGCGCCGAGGGGTTGTCGTTCGAATTGCTCAACCGCAATGTCGATCAGCCGTACAAGTTCAATGCGACCTGGGTAATCGACGAATGAAGCAAGATCGGCCTCAAGGTGACGCAGCGGGTCATGCAGACCGGTCCGTTCGGCGAGGCCATACGCCGCGGCGACTTTGCCGTGACGCTGGACGGCGATTGCCAGAACATCGTCAATCCGCTGCTCGACGGCACGAAATATCTGCCGCACTCGGTGTCGGACGCGAATTTCGGCAGGTATGAGGACCCGGAGGAAATCGACATCTACAACCGGATGCTGCGCGAGACCGACCTCGCGAAGCAGCGTGAGCTGATGCGGCAATTCGAGAAACACGTGCTCGACACCGAAGCGCACGAAATCTTTTTGCTATGGCGCTACCGCATCGTCCCGTATCGCAGCTATGTGAAGGGCTGGAAAATCGGCCCGAGCCATTACGTCAACCAGGATCTGGCGACGATCTGGCTCGACAAGTAGGCGGATCGACGGCTGCCTGCCTGGCGAGGGGCGCGGCTACACGCGCTCGGCCCGCTCCGTCGGTTTGGCGAACGCAGCGACGCGACGCCCGTCGGGGCCGAACAGAAAAAGGCTGTCGCGCGTCAGCGTCAGCCCGAGCCGATCGCCATCCTCCATTTCAGCCAGCGCGGGGTCGTTGCTGACGGCGATGAACGGGCGTTCGGTTCCGATGTCGAAATAGAGCAATGTGTCCTTGCCGAGCGGCTCGACGAGACGGACGGGGAGATCGATGTCCGCATCGGTGGCGCCGGCCCGCTGCACGCGCAGGTTCTCGGGCCTGATCCCGATCGTTACCGGGCCGGACGCCGCCTCGGCGAAGCGCGCCGGCAGATCGATCGAGAACGGCCGCGAGCGGAACCGGCGTCTCGGGCCATCGCCGGCGATTTCGCCTGGCACCAGGTTCATCGACGGCGAGCCGAAAAAGTCGGCGACGAATTCGGTTGCGGGGTCGGAATAGATCTGCATCGGCGAGCCGACCTGCTCGATGTCGCCGGCGCGCATCACGACAATGCGGTCGGCCAGGGTCATCGCCTCCTCCTGATCGTGCGTGACGAAGATGAAGGTCTTCTTCAATTCCTGATGCAGGCGGTCGCATTCGGCGCGCAATTCGCGGCGCAGTTTGGCGTCGAGGCTGGACAGCGGCTCGTCGAGCAGGAAGGTCGACGGGTTCGTGACCAGCGTGCGCGCGAGCGCGACCCGCTGCGCCTCGCCGCCGGAGCAGGCGCCCGGCAATTTGCCGAGCAGCGCGGTCAGCCGCACCATCTCGGCGACCTCGCGCACGCGGCGGGCACGCTCGACGCGCGGCACCTTCTTCATGCGCAGCCCGAACTCGATGTTCTGCGCCACGGTCTTGTGCGGAAACAGCGCGTGGCTCTGAAACACCATGCCGAGGCCGCGATCGCGCGGTTCGAGATCGTTGACGAGCCGCCCGTCGATGCGGATCTCGCCGCGGTCCGGCTCCTCGAACCCGGCGATCAGGCGCAAGGTCGTGGTCTTGCCGCAACCGGACGGGCCGACAAAGACGACGAACTCGCCATCCTCGATCGTGCAGCTCAGATCGCGCACCGCGACGGTCGGGCCGTAGGATTTGTGAAGGTTGATCAGATCGATCCGCGCCACCCCTACCTCCGCACCATGCCGAAGCTGAAGCCCCGCGCCAGATGCTTGCGGATCAACAGCCCGACCACGATCAGCGGCAAGGTGATGCCGACCGACAGCGCCGCCTGGCGTCCGAACAGCCGCCCCTCGGTCGAACCCTCGAACTTCGACAGCTCGACCGGCAACGTCACCACATCCGTCTTCGACAGGATCAGCGCCAGCAGATATTCGCTCCAGTTCAGGATCAGGATGAACATGAAGGTGGCCACCAGACCCGAGCGGATCAGCGGCAGCACCACCTCGAAGATCGTGCGCCAGCGCGAGGCGCCGAGGATCTCGGCCGCCTGCTCGACCTCGCGCGGGACCTCGTCGATAAAACTCTTCGTCATCCAGACGGCGTAAGGCAAGCTGCTGAGGAAGTACAGCGCGCCAAGCCCGAACAGCGTATCGAGCAGGCCGATATAGGAATAATAGAGCGACAGCGGCGCCACGATCACGATGGGCGGCACCATCCGCAGCATCAACAGCTGAAACATGCGTGTTTCGGACAGCAGCCGATAGCGTGACACGGCATAGGCAATGATCGACCCGTACAACACGGCGAGCGTCGTCGCGCCAAATGCGAGGATGATGCTGTTGCGCAGCGCGGCGAATGGCGTTTGCAGCGATAGCGCGGTCTGTCCCCCGGCCTCAACCGAGGTGGCGCCGATCCAGACGTCGCGGTAATTCTCCAATGTCGGCGGCGACGGGAAATACACCGGCGGCCATGAGAACCACTGGTCGCTGGGCTTGAATGACGTCGTCACAATCCAGTACAGCGGAAAGGCGACGACAACCGCCCATACGGTGAGAACGACATAACGCGCCACGGTCGCGACGCGCCTCCCTTGTGTTTTTGTCATGCGGCCTCACCCGTTTCGCGCGAGCCTTCGTACATCTTGTCGAGTGAACGCTTCTCCTTTTGCAATAGCTTGATCCCCGCGAGGACAATCAGCACCATCATGACCATCACGACATAGGATTGCGCCGCGCCGAGCGAAACATTAAAATCCTGCCACGTCGTGATGTAGATATAGACGCCGACGGTTTCGGTGGCGGTGCCGGGACCGCCTTGCAGCAGTCCCCAGATGATCGGGAAGGCGCCCATCGCGTCGAGAAAGCGCAGCACCAGCGCCAACAGGATTACCGGCCGCAGCAGCGGCAGTTGTACCTCCCAGAAAATCCGCCAGGATGATGCCCCGAGAATCTGCGCCGCCTCGATCGGCTCCTGCGGCAGCGACGCCAAACCGGCCAGCATGATGATGAACGAGAAGGGCGTCCAATTCCAGATGTCGAGAAGCGTGACCGTCAGCAGCGCGATATCGGGATTGGACAGCCATAACACCTGTACATTGTGGCCGGTCAGCTTCGTCAGCAAATCATTGAGCGGGCCGCTGCGGTCGAGCAGCATCTGTCCGGTATAAGCAATAACAATCGGCACGGTCAGCATCGGCAGGATGAACAGCGCGTAATACAGCGCCTGCCCGCGAAACGGACGATAGATCAGATAGGCGAGTAGGAAGCCGAGCACGAAGCAGCCGATCGTCGAGCCGCCGGCGAACAACAGTGAACGCAATACCGCCCAACCGAAGCGCGGATCGGTGAACACGCTCTGAAAAATATCGAACCCGACAAAATCGGCATTCCACCAGGAGCTTAGATAAACGGTCCATTGATGAAACGAGAAATAGAGCTGCAGCAACAGCACCGGGGTCAGCAGGCTGAACAGCAGCAGCATCAACGGCGCGAGGATGATCCATTTGAACCGCCGCACTGCGCCGCGGCGGGATATCTCGCGCCGACCGGGCGCCGCCTCGGCCGCGACGGGGCCGGTCAGAACCTCCGCCATTTCCCAACTCCCGAGCGCTGGCAACCCCGGCGAAGCGGCCCCCGCCGGTCCCGCTGGGCGGCGGTCACGAGGGCTTGCTGGCCGACGGCATGATCGCCGCGTAGGTCTTATAATCTTGCTTGAGCTTGGCGGTGCCGATCCGTTTCACCACCTTGGCGAAATCCTCGTCGATCTGTTTCAAGACGTCGTCCGCCTTAAGCTGGCCGATGTAGCCCTGCCCCAAATTCTTGTCGAGAACATCGACGAATTCCTGGTTGCCGGTCAGGTAGATATTGGGGCAGGCGACCTGCAGGTTGGCCTGGATTGCCTTGACAGCCGCGGGCGTATACGCCTCCAGCACGCGCGGATCGGTCATCTCCTTCTTGGTCCAGGCATCGTGAAAGGTGTTGACCCGGTCCGACACGATCTGCGAACTGGCCTTTTCGGTGCCGAGCCAACACGCCAGATAGGCCGCCGCCGCCTTGCGCGGGCTGTTGCGGTTGACCATCAGACAAACGACCGGCATGCCGGCGGCGCGATACAGCGGCTTGCCATCGGCTTCGCCCCCCGGCACGACGCCGTAGGTCCATTTGCCCGCCGTCTTCGATTTTTTCGGGTCCTCGCAAAGCTTGATCAAGCCGCCCCAATACTGGCAGCTGTACACATCGCCGGCGACGATGTGCGGGATCATTTGCGACGTGCCCCAGCTCGGCGAATCCGGGAACGCAACCTCCTTGTCTCGCAGATAAAGTGCGATCGCTTTTTTTCCGGCGTCGCTGTTGACCGTCGGCTTCATGTCGGGATCGAACGGAAAGCCGCCGAAGCTGTAGAGATACATCAGGAACCAGACGTAACCGAAGCCGCGGCTGCGCAGATTGCCCGAGCCGTAGATGCCCTTCTCCGGATTGTGAAAGAACTTCATCTGCTGGAAGTCGTCGTCCCAGCTCTGCGGGTAGGCGAGCGGCTTGCCGAACTTGTCCTCGAACTTCTTCTTGTTGTCGGCATCGTCGAACAGGTCCTTGCGCAGCTGGTGTACAAAGATGTTGCCGTCGGTGATGATACCGTATGTCTTACCGTCGTAAGTCGCGAGATTGGCGTAATCGCCGACCGCGTCCATCTTGTAGTTGGCCTTGTGCATGTATTCGTCGAGCGGTTCGAGATAGCCGGCCGACACGAGCGAGGGAATCATCTCCGAGCCGAGATGCACGATGTCGAAATCGGGCGAGCGGGTCAGCGCCTCGGCCATCGCCGCCTGCGGGATCGTCGGGGTCGAGAGGTCCTTGATGCTGGTGATGGCGATGCCGGTCGCCTGCTGGAACTCCTCCATTGGCGGCTTGATCGGGACAAAATAGTTCGACCACATGATCGCCTTGAGGTCGGTCTTGCCGATGCCCTTGGCGGCCGCGATGATCCGCTCGCCCTCATCCTCGGCAAAGGCCGCGAGCGGCACCCCGGCCGTGCCGAGCGCCGCGAGACCGAGCCCACCCTGAAGCACGCGGCGACGCCCTATCGACCGATCAATCATCGCTTCCACCCTTCCCTTGCGCGGCTGGCGGGCAATTGCCTGTTGCATATGAGCGTTGCAGAAAATACTCCCGGCCGGAGTTATGGAGTCAACCGGCTGCGACGGCAAGCGGCGCCGGTATCGCGGCGGCGATTACGGCGTGTCCCAGCTGGTGGGCGGAAATATCGCGGCGCTCGGCCGCGGCGTTCCGGCCGTTCCAGATCACATAATCGGCTGAGTCCTCGGTGAAGCCGAAATGCGCGAAGGCGCGCGGCAGGCTCGGCAGGTGGTCGCCATAGAACGCCACGACCGCCGGCTCGCCGCGCCGTTCGAGTTCGCCGATCAGGATCCGCAGCATCGTATCGGACCGTTTAAGCCCGTCGAGATAGCGCAGCAGCTCGGCTCCCTGGGGTATATCCCCCGTATCGAACAGGGCGGCGATGGCAGGACCGATAGGCGGACCCTTGGGCAGCCAGGGACCGTGATTGCCCATCGTGATCGCGAAGACGAACGTTTCGGGTCCCTCGCGGTCGAGGACGCGAAGAATGTCGCCGGCCAGATCGGGATCGGGGTAGTAGGGTGGAGTGCGTCGGCCGCCGAGCGTTTCGCGGCCGAGAAACTGCTCGAACCCGAGCGCCGGCATCGCAAGGTCGCGGCGAAAAAAGCGGCGATCGAACGGGTGCAGGCAGATTGTGCGATAGCCGGCCCGGCGCAGCCGCCAGACATGCGATTCGATCGGCGTCCGCGCCAGCGCGTAATACGGATTGAAGCGGTCGTAGCCGAGTTCGTCGTCGGAGATGCCGGTCAGCACGGCAAACTCGGCGCGCATCGTGTTCGCCCCCCAGCCCGGTACGGCAAGTCGCCCGAAACGGACCGAGGACGCACGGCACGCGGCAAACCCGGCCAGCAGCTCCGGCGGGATCGCCGGCGCCAACCGGCGCGCGTCAAAGAACGACTCGCACTGCACAACAATGATCGGACCGGCGGGAACCGGTGTCGTGACGCGGCCCGCCCGCGCCGCACGGCCGCCGGGATGGTTCGGAGTATCGCAAATGACCGCCAGCCGCCGCCGCCGTGCAAAACGCTCGGCCCGCGCAATCACGGTGTGGGCAAGCAGTGTGGCAAATGGCCCGAGCGTGGCTGCGTCGGCGAACGGCTCGCCGCTGGGCCGCGCGATGCGGCGCAGCGCACTAGCCGCGATGTTGACGGGTCTTTCCCGCGAGGCCAGCCAGATCGCGGCGGCCGCCAGTGCCGCGATCGTCAATGCGGCGAGCGGGTGCGGTTCCGATGCCGGCGTTTCGAAAATCAACAATGCGGCGGCCGTTGACAATCCGGCCACACCGCCGCCGATGACCAGCCCCGGCCCTGCGAATGGGAGATAGAGGTGGGGATGGGTGACGACTTGCGGCAACTCGACCGATTCGGAGAAGACAACCGGCTCGCGCAAGGTCTGGCGCATCGTGTGGTCGGCGATGCAGAACCCGGCACCGACCGCCGCCGCAACCACGCCGACGAAGAGCGGCCGGCCCGTCGCCAGGGCGAGCAGCACCGCACCGAGCGCAAACGGCGCCAGGTCGAGCAGCGTCACGGCGATCGGAGCTGGACCGGTCTGCGCGATGCGGCGCGGCACGAGCCACGCCGCCAGCACCAGCGCCGCACCGGCGGCGATATGGAGCACCACGGTGAGCAACATCACATCAGGGGTCGCGTATCCTGAAACGGAAGCCGCGCAGGATCGCGTCCCCGACCGGAGCCGGTGCGAGGTCACAAAACCGCATCCCGAGCACCAGGGGCCATGGAAAATCAATGCGGGCCGCGCCGCGGTCGATGCCGCGCTTGATGCGCCGCGCGGCTCGCTCGCCGGAGGCGAGAAACGGCGTCGGGCCTTCCCAGCGATCGGTCATCGGCGATGCGAAAAACCCCGGCGAGACAACCGTGACGCCTACCCCATGCGGCGCGAGGCGGGGTCGCAGCGCCTCGGCATAAGCGCGCAAGCCGGCCTTGCTGGCGCTATAGCCCGGGCTGTAAGGCAGACCGCGAAATGCCGCTACGGATGCGATCGCGACGATACGGCCGCGCCCGCGCTCGCACAGCGCCGGTACGAGCGGCGCAATCGTGTTGACCGCGCCGACGAGGTTGACCGCGATCTGCCGCTGCGTGGTGGCGGCCGGCTCCCCGGCGCTGTCCGGGCCGGGGCCGGCGGAGGTGCCGGCATTCGCGATCAGCAATTCGACCGGGTGGGCGCGGTCGAATGCATTGAGCCAACCCGCGATTGCCGCGGTGTCGGCAACATCGAGCGCGGCACTCTCGACCTGGGCGCCGGCCGCGCGGCACGCCGCCTCGGTGCGCGCCAGACGCTCGCGGTTGCGCGCCACCAGCCCGAGCACGACCCCCGGTCCGGCGTAGGATGCGGCGAGCGCCGCGCCGAGACCGCTCGACGCGCCGGTAATTGCGACAACACGATAAGGCGCCCGCATCAGGTCCGCGGTCTCTGAGCAAGCCCTCGCGCCGCCGGCGCCTCACGGTCGCCGCCGGATGGCCGCGCCGCCGCCCGCAGCTCGCCGAGACGGCGCGACAAAAGCCCCTGCAGCCGCCGCAAGAGCACCAGCGGCCCAGGCCGCCACAATTCCGGCCGGGAGAGCCGCTCGACCAGGATTTCGGGACCGCAAGGCAGGCGGGTCAGCGGATCGATATAACGGGGGTAGAGGATCAGCGCGGCGGCCACGAGCTGGTCGAGGCTCAATTGCCGCCCGCGATCGAACCGGGGCAAGTCGGTCGTCAGCCCCCAGCCGGCATAAAACGGCCGGCCGTAAACAACGACGCGAAGCCCGCGCAACAGCGCCTCGAACCCGGCAAGCGAAGTCATCGTGTGGGCTTCCTGGCAAACGGCCAGCAGCCGATCCGTCGGACAATTGTAGACAACGAGATCGGCGAAGCGCCGCGCGTCGCCGTCGGGCACCGCGCCGATCCGGTGTCCGGCGACAACGTCGGGGTGCGGCTTGTAAATGATGAACGCATCCGGGTTGGCGGCGCGCACCCGCGCCAGCAGGCCGAGATTGGTGCTGACCTCGCCGGCTCCGAACCGGATCGACAGATCGTCCTCGACTTGCCCCGGGACAAGGATGCTGCGGCGGCCGGTGGGGATGCCGGCGATCGGGCGCTCGCTCGGGTCGCCGGAAGCCAGGTTGTATTTTGTGATGCCCCGCTCGATGAGCCGGTGCCGCAGCCGCTCGGCGCGGGCGAGCAGGGCGGGGGGAAAGTCGCTGTCGCGCAGCAGGCATTCCAGATCACTGATGCACCGCGGATCGAAATACATTCCGTTCGCGTCGAAGACCAACGAGGCTGGCGGCAGGAAGTCGGAGCCGAGCCCGACCGAGCGGATGAACCCGTCCTCGACGCGGATCAGCGTGACACCGGCGCGTGACGCCGCTTCGGCGAGGCCATGCGGCAGACGCGACGCCCAACAAGCGACCGCGCCATTTCTCGCGCCGGTATGCGCGCCTGCCGCATCCAATGCCTGCGGGACAGTGTGGCGGAACACCGGCACCCCGGCCGTCGAGCGGACAAAATCCGCGATCCGGCGCCGCTTCCAGAACGACATGCCGACGCAGACCGCGATGCGGCGGTTCGCGGTCTCGATCCGGCGCCAGTCGGCGACAATCGCCAGCGCCTCTTCGAACGAAGTCAGGGTGTCGCGGAACGGATCGCGGCAGCGCGTCGCGATAAGGCAGATGCCGGCGAAAATTTCGTCGACCGAGCGGCGAAAGCCGTGCTGCGGCACCGCTGCGCGGTCTTCGGTCACGCCCCAGCCGGTGTAGGGAGCGGCGGCGAAGGCGGTCACCGGGATGCCGGCGAGCAGCGCCAGAAAGCCGACCTCGCCCCCCGCGCTGTAGACGCGATCGGCGCGATCGAGCAGCGGCCACGGGTCGCAAGCGCGGTCGATCACCGTCGCGCCGCGAACTCGCACCGCCTCCAGCCGGGCGAACGGCTTCCGGAACCTCCGCGACCGCGGGGCAAGCACGACGACCCGCTCGGGAGGATAGGCGGAAAATGCTGCGTCCAGCATCGCAGCTTGCGTTTCTGGATCCGCCGTCCGGTCGCCGGCAATATCGGCCAGCGCGGGCTCGGCGACGGTTACGATCGCGATGCGACCAGGGGGTAGCCCCGGCTCGGCGCTCGCTCCCCACCAGCATCCGCCGACACGCGCTGCAACCAAAGCCTGGCGCAAAGCTGCCGCTCGCGCCAGCAGCCCGGGTGATTCCCAGCCGCGCTGGCCGAGTATCCCGCCGGGAGTAGGAATGCCGGGCGACCGCACCGAGGCCAGGGGGGGCGACACCGCGCAAGCGCTCAACACCGGCGGCGGGCGTGATCCCCGCCGCGGCGCCCGCAGCAGACCCTCCGCGAGGAGCAGCCGGGTCTCGTTGCCAAATTCGGGGAACAGGACGGCCCGTGCGGCGAGGTGCTCTTTCCGCCGGATCACCGTGTCTGCCCAGTTACCAAGGCCATCGCGGGAGCCTAGCGCCGGCTCGCGCGCTGTCCATGAAAATCGCTGGAAAAGACAGAGTGGAATAATGCATTGGAATCGCCGACCAGGGAATCGTCCGCCGCAACCTGCCGGGTGTCCCGAATCGTCCTGCGACAGCGATGCGCATCGCTTTAAGGTTACGCTAAGCTTTACCAAGCGATATGATCTCCGCGACCGCGCTCGACCCAGGCGGGCGCGTCGGGCGGATCGATCGGACTTTAGCTTCTCCCGTGTAATGCTTGGAACGCGTCATGGTCGATATCTTGCCCCGTGTCGGAGCCGTTTCGGATACTGCGGCGATCGGAACGGGCACGCGGACGCGCGCGCCCGGACGGCTCGCGGCGTTCTTCCGCTCGCTCAACATCTGGTTCTGGGCAATCGTCGGGATGCCCACGCTGCTCGCCGGCGTCTATTTTTTCGCGATCGCCTCCGACCAGTACATGTCGGAGGTCAAGTTCCTGGTGCGCGGACCCACCAAGCAGCCGAACAACTCGATCAGCTCGATGCTAAGCAGCCCGGCGGCCAGCATGGTCACGGAGGATACGTACGCGGTTCACGAATATCTGCTGTCGCGCGACGCGGTGCGCCGGCTCGAGCGGGAGAACGACTTACGCACCTTGCTTGGGCGACCCGAAGGCGATCTGATCAGCCGCTTTCCGGGCATAATATATTGGCGCCATGACTTCGAATCGCTTTACGACGCCTATGCTCGGTTCGTCTCGGTCGAGATCGACAGCATGAGCGGCGTCAGCACGCTGCGCGTCAAGGCCTACCGGCCCGAGGACGCGCAGCGCATCGCCCAGGCGCTGCTGACCTTTGGCGAGCAGTTGGTCAATACATTGAACGAACGCGCTCGGCACGATGCCGTCGATGTGTTCCAGCGCGAAGTCGCCGCCGCCGAGCAGCGGATCGCTGAAGTCCAGGCGCAGCTCACGGCCTATCGCGTCCAGGAGAAGATGCTCGACCCGAAGAGCGCATCGTCGGGACCGATCGATCTGTTGGCGCAGATGAACGCTCAGGCGGCGGCCGCCAAGGCGCAACTGGCCCAGGTCATGAAGAGTTCGCCGAACAGCCCGCAAATTCCGCTGTTCCACACGCGCATCGCGGCCCTCGAAAAGCTGATCGCCGAGGAGCGCGCGAAGGTCACCGGCGACCGGGATTCGGTGGCCATCGCGGTAGGCGAATACGAGCGGCTCGAGGTGCAGCGCGAGTTGGCCGAAAAGCAGCTCGCCTCTGCCTTCGGGTCACTCGAAAAGGCACGGCTCGAGGCGCAGCGTCAGCAGCTCTATCTGGAGACGATCTCGCAGCCCAACTTTGCCGATTACCCGCTCTATCCGGAGCGCATCGTTTCGTTTGCGACAATCGTGGGCGCCTGCCTCATCGCCTATGGCATCACCTGGCTGCTGGTTGCCGGCGTGCGCGAGCACGCATCGGCCTAACCCGAGCGGCTTCCACCGGTGACGCGATGATCCGGGCGACCGCGGTTTGCAAGGACTATCACTCGGAGACCCGGAAACAGTACCACCGGGTGTTGAGCGATATCTCGTTCGACCTCGAGCGCGGCGAGAAAATCGCCGTCCTCGGCCGCAACGGCGCGGGGAAATCGACGCTGATCCGTCTGCTCGCCGGGATCGAGATGCCGACCAGCGGTCGCATCGAACGCGGCATGTCGGTTTCGTGGCCGGTCGGACTGAATGGCGGGGTTGGCGGCAGCATGACCGGCAACGACAACATTCGCCTGATTGCCCGCATCTACAACAAGCCGTTCCAGCCGTTGCGCGAATATGTCGACGACTTCGCCGAACTCGGCAAGTTTCTCGCTGAACCAGTCCGCACCTACTCGGCCGGCATGCGAGCGCGCCTCAATTTCGCGCTGTCGGTCGCGATCGATTTCGACTGCTACCTGATCGACGAAGTCCTTGCAGTCGGCGATCAGCGGTTCCAGGCCCGCTCGCACGAGGCGCTGTTCGAAACGCGGACTGATCGCAGCCTGATCCTCGCCTCGCACGCGCCGCACGCCATCAAACAGTACTGCTCGCGTGCGCTGGTACTGCATCGCGGCCGCGGCAAGGTGTTTGACGATCTCGATCTTGCGCTGGACATCTATCACGATCTCTAGAACCCCGCGGGCTTGTGCACGGCGGCAAACGGCGCTAGGAACGCCCCCGTCGATGCGTTCGGTTCGCGGCCGGCGGCCGGCGGCCGGTTCGCGAGAGCGCCCGGGATCGACACTCATCTCCCTTGATGTCCCGCAAGACAAGGAACCGTGCCGCGATGAAGGTCGCCATCATCAAAGAGCGGCGCCCGCACGAGCGTCGGGTGGCGGCCACCCCCGACAGCGTCAAGCGCGCCGTCGAGATGGGCACCCAGGTAACGGTCGAGAGCGGCGCCGGCGCCACTGCCTATTTCCTCGACGATGCCTATCGAGATGCGGGGGCGACGATCGTCGGCGACGCCGCCGCCGCGCTGTCCGATGCCGACATCGTTTTGAAGGTGCAGCGCCCGCTGCGCGGCGGGGCGGACGCACCGGACGAGCTGGACGCGATCCGCCGGGGCGCGGCCTTGGTCGGGCTGCTGGCGCCGCTCGAACACCGCGAGGATGTCGAAGCCTATGCCGCGGCAGGAATCTCGGCCTTCGCGATGGAGCTGGTGCCGCGCATAACCCGGGCGCAGGCGATGGACGTTCTGTCGTCGCAGGCCAACCTTGCCGGGTACAAGGCAGTGCTCGAGGCCGCCGACGCGTTCGGGCGGGCCCTGCCGATGATGATGACCGCAGCCGGCACGATCAAGGCGGCGCGGGTTCTGGTGATGGGTGCTGGCGTCGCCGGTCTGCAGGCGATCGCAACCGCGCGCCGCCTCGGGGCGATCGTCAGCGCTACAGACGTGCGCATCGCCGCCAAGGAGCAGGTCGAGAGCCTCGGGGCGAATTTCATCACGGTCGACGAGGCGGCGATGCGCGCCGCCGAGACGGCGGGCGGCTATGCCCGCGAGATGGGCGAGGATTTCGCGCGGCGCCAGCGTGAGATGATCGCCCAGACGCTGCGCCGCACCGATATCGTCATCTGCACCGCGCTGATCCCGGGCCGTCGTGCGCCGGTGCTGCTGACCGCCGACATGGTCGCCGGCATGATCCCGGGCTCGGTCGTCGTCGATCTCGCGGTCGAGGCCGGCGGCAATGTCGAGGGCAGCCGATTGGGCGAGATCGCGACGACCGCGAACGGGGTCAAGATCATCGGCCACCCGAACATGCCGGCGCGCATTCCGGTCGACGCCAGCCAGCTCTATGCCCGCAACCTGCTCGCCTTTCTCGCGCTGCTGATCGACAAGGAAAAACAGCTGCGCATCGATACCGCCGACGAGATCATCAAGGCCGCGTTGTTGACGCATGACGGCGCGGTCGTAAACCCGAGCCTTGTTCCGCAACCGGCCGCGATCCCGGCCGAGACCGACGCCCGCGCGTCGGGTTGACGGCAGGACCCGCTACGGAGAAACGATGGCTGATCCCTTATTGCCCGCGATGCGCGCCAGTGAGCTTGCCGGCAACGCCGAGGCGCTCGCGCGCAATCTCGACGCGCTGTCGCAGCAACTCGCCGCCGCGGCACAACCGGTCGTGCAGGGCGGCTCGCCCTTCATCTACCAGCTGACCGTGTTCGTCCTCGCCGTCTTTGTCGGCTACTACGTCGTCTGGCGCGTCACCCCGGCGCTGCACTCGCCGTTGATGAGCGTTACCAATGCGATATCGAGCGTCATCATTGTCGGAGCGATGATCGCGGCCGGCCCGGCCGAGTTCGGGCTTGCCAAGTTCATGGGCTTTGTCGCGGTGACGCTGGCGGCGGTCAACATATTCGGCGGATTTATCGTGACGCAGCGGATGCTGCAGATGTTCCAGCGCAAACGGTAGCGCGCGCCAGGGTCAAGCCCAGGATCAAGTTATGAGCGAGAACCTCTCGGCGTTCCTGTACCTGGTCGCCTCGATCTGCTTCATCATGGCCCTGCGCGGCCTGTCCTCGCCGGAAACGGCGCGCGGCGGCAATCTCTACGGCATCGCCGGCATGGCGATCGCCATCGTGACGACGTTTTTCACGCCGCAGGTGATCAGCCCGTGGCTGATCCTGGTCGGCATCGTGATCGGCGGCGCGATCGGGACCTATATCGCCTGGCGCATTCAGATGACCGCGCTGCCGCAGCTGGTCGCGGGCTTTCATAGCCTGGTGGGCCTCGCGGCGGTCTGCGTCGCGATCGCCGCCTTCGTCGCGCCGGAAGCATACGGCATCGGCATAAGAGGCAACATTCATGGGTCGAGCCTCGCCGAATTGGCGATCGGGCTGACGATCGGCGCGATCACGTTCACCGGCTCGATCGTCGCCTTCGCCAAGCTGCAGGGCCTCGTGACCGGGCGCCCGCTGGTTTTCCCGTTCCAGCATCCGCTCAACGCCGCGCTGGGCCTCTTGCTGATCGCGCTGATCGTGATCTTTGTGCTCGGCGAGTCGCCGATCGCCTTTACGCTGCTGGTGCTGCTGTCGCTCTTGTTCGGGTTTCTGCTGATCGTGCCGATCGGCGGCGCCGACATGCCGGTCGTGATCTCGATGCTGAACTCCTATTCCGGGTGGGCGGCCTGCGGCATCGGGTTCACGCTGGGCAACAGCCTCTTGATCATTACCGGCGCGCTGGTCGGCTCGTCGGGCGCGATCCTCAGCTACGTCATGTGCAAGGGCATGAACCGCTCGATCTTTAACGTCATCCTCGGCGGGTTCGGCGGCGAGAGCACGGCGGCGGCGACCGGCGGGGTTGGCGACCGGGCGGTGAAATCGGGCAGCGCCGAGGACGCCGCCTTCATCATGAAAAACGCCGGGTCGGTGATCATCGTGCCGGGTTACGGCATGGCGGTGGCGCAGGCGCAGCATGCGCTGCGCGAGATGGCCGATATCCTGAAGGGCGACGGCGTCAAGGTCAGCTACGCGATCCATCCGGTCGCGGGGCGCATGCCGGGCCACATGAACGTATTGCTGGCCGAGGCCAACGTCCCTTATGACGAGGTATTCGAGCTGGAGGAGATCAACCGCGACTTCGCCTCGACCGATGTCGCGTTCGTGATCGGGGCAAACGACGTGACCAACCCGGCCGCGAAGACCGACCCATCCTCGCCGATCTACGGCATGCCGATCCTCGATGTCGAGCGCGCCCGCACCGTGCTGTTCGTCAAGCGCTCGATGGCGTCGGGCTATGCCGGTGTCGAAAACGAGCTGTTCTATCGCGACAACACGATGATGCTGTTCGGCGACGCCAAGAAGATGTGCGAGGACATCGTCAAGGCGCTCGATTAGGCGGCATTCCTCTGTCGCCGATCGGTGCGGCGGTTATCGCAAGACTGGAAGGGGCGGTGATGAGCTGGGCGCACGTGCTGCCGATCCTGCTGCTGCTCTGCTCGAACGTGTTCATGACCTTCGCCTGGTACGGCCAGCTGCGCTTTCCGGGAGCGGCCCTGTGGATCGTCATACCGGTGAGCTGGGGCATCGCCTTCTTCGAGTATTGCCTCGCCGTCCCCGCCAATCGCATCGGCTACACGGTCTATTCCGGCGCCCAGCTGAAGGTGATCCAGGAGATCATTACGGTCTCGGTATTCGCGGTGTTCGCCGTGTTTTATCTAGGAGAGTCGATCCGCTGGAACCATTTGGCCGCGTTCGGGTGCCTGGTGCTGGCGGCCTTCTTCACGTTCCACGAATGGCGGTGAGGGCCCAAACAGCCCACAGCCGTCACCGTCGGCCGCGGCGGCCTTTGTCACGGCGGACCAGCGGCGCCGCCGCCGATCCGCCGCGCGGCCGAACCTACTCCTTGATTTCGACATCCTCGTAAGACGGGAACGGATCGAGGAATAAATCGCCGATCGTGTGTTTTGTCACCTTCGGTGCGATCCCGTTCAGCGTGCGCAGGTCCATCACCGGCGCGAACATCGCCCGGTCGATCGTCGATTGCTGGATCTTGTACAGCATCTCCTCGCGCTTTTTCGGGTCGCGCTCGCTGGCCTGCCGCAAATACAGCTCGTCGAGATCGGGATAACCGCCGGAGGCGTACTCGCCCTTCGAATAGATGAACTGCTCGACCCGCGTGGCGGCGTTGCCGGGGCTTCCCGACGCGACCATGTAGATCGCCGGAAGCTTTTTCTCCCGCCAGTTCGCATAGAACGTGGCGCGCTCCATCTGGCGCAGCCGCACCCGTATCCCGACCGCGTTGAGGTCGTTGACGACCGCGTCGGCAACCGTCGGAAAGCCGGGGATAGCCGCGAACTCGCCGGCGTCGAAGCCTTTCGGATACCCCGCCTCGGCCAGCAGCTGCTTGGCCTTTTGCGGGTCGTAGGGCGTCGGCTCGACCTGCAGCGCGTAATCCATCACGCGCGGCACGATGACCCCGGCCGGCGGGCAGAACCCAAGACACGCGGCCTGGTTGATCGCGGTGCGGTTCAGCGCGTAGTTGACGGCGTCGCGCACGCGCTTGTCGTGCCACGGCGACTTCGGGTCCCATTGCTGCGGGAACTCGATCCAGAAGATCGAGGCGTGCTTCGACGGGACGATCTGGACGCCGTCCTTTTGCAAGCCCTCGGCATCGGGGCCGTCGAGCGTGATGCTGATGTCGGATTCGCCGGTGCGCACCATCAACGCTCGCGTCGTGGCCTCGGGCGCGCTGCGCATGACCAGCGTCTTGACGTTCGGCACCTTGCGCCAATAATCGGTATTGGCTTCGAGCACGACCTCGACGCCCGGCTTTGTGCTGACGAATTTGTAAGGGCCGGCGCCGATCGGGTGCTTTTTGAAGCCGTCATCGCCGACTTCGGTCATGTATTTCTTTGGCACGACGATCCCGGCGCCACTCGCCGGGGTCCCCAAGAAGGTCATGAAATCGGGCCACGCTTCATTCAAGTGGAACCGCACCGTGCGCGGATCGACGATTTCCACGTCCTTGACGTGTTCGTGCAGCGTGCTCGCCGCGGCGCCCTTGTAGCGGTCGAAGCTGAACTTGACGTCCTCGGCGGTCAGCTTGTCGCCGTTGTGGAACTTAAGATTGGGACGCAGCTTGAATTCGTAAGTCAGACCGTCCTCGCTCTCGCTCCAGGATTCGGCGAGACTCGGACCCATCTTTTGCCCCGGATAGGGGCGGACCAGCGCGTCATGGATCGCGTACAGCATGCCGAACGGCGTGATTTGCGGCGGTGCGCTCGATGGGTCGAACCAGCTCGGCGCGATCGTCACGTGCCACGCCATCACGACCTGTCCGGACGGCTCCTTCGCCTTGTCGGCAGCGAATGCGCCGCCGCCGACCGCCATCAGCCCGGCCAGCACCGAGCCCAGAATTGCCCGGCGCGAGCACCTGGCGCTGAACAACATCATCAATATCTCCTGCCGCGGCCATGGTGCCGCTTCCAAGTCGTTGACCTCGGTCTTCTGCCGGGAGCGTGCGATTTACGATGATCCGGCCCGGCACGGCAACACGGCTCACCCGTTCGCAGCAGCACCTTTGGGATGGGTATTGCCAGGCACGGGTATAGCCGGATCGGGCGGCCGGGCCGCTGCGGCCGCGACGACGCTCAGCCCGGCGAGCGCCAGAAAGCATTGCAGCGACAGGGTGTAGTTGCCGGTCAAGTCGTGCAGCGCGCCCGAGAGCACCGGCCCCACGGCTTGCGCGAGCACCTGCGCCGGCAGCGCGATGCCGCGGATTGCGCCGAAATGCGCGCGTCCGAAATAATCGGCCCAGGCAATCGGCAGCAGCGTCAGGATCGCACCGATGCCGAAGCCGAACACACCAGCCGCGATGTAGCCTTGCAACGCCGTCTCGACGCCGAGCAGCAGCAGCACCCCGAGCGTCAGGATCGCGCCGGTCAGCGCCAGCTTGTATTGGATCGACACCGCTCGCGGCAACACGCCGCAGGCCAGCGTCGCGAGCGCCGAGGTCAGCGAAAACGTGCTGACGATCGTTGCCGCGATCGTCGGAGCGATACCGCGCTCGATCAGAAACGGCGCCTGATGCAGGCTTATCCCGGCCTGTACGGGGTAAACCAGGACCGTGTAGAGCAGCAGCAGCCAGAATGCGCCGGTGCCGACCGCTTGCCGCCGCGAATATGCCGGCTCCGCAATGCCGTCGCGGCCTCGAGCACCGATGGGGCCCGAGGCAGCGTCCGGCGCGGCCGGTCCGGCCGCCCCATCCGGCAGCAACCCGAGATCCTCCGGCCGACGCGCCAGGAACAGCCAGATCGGGACGAACCCGACCAGCAGCGTAATCGCGCCGATCGCCAGCCAGCCGGCGCGCCAGCCCTCGGCCCCGATCGCAATTTGCGCGACCAGCGGCATGGCGACCAGCCCGGCGGCCTGCGCCAGGGGCAGAACCGTACTGGCCAGCGCTCGCCGGCGCACGAACCAGGTGT
>JBFXDF010000048.1:0-20130 GCA_050181375.1 Alphaproteobacteria bacterium | reverse complement strand
CGTTACATCCCTCTCCCCCGCTGGGGGAGAGGTCGGGGTGAGGGGGCCGGCTCCGGCGCGGTTGCAGAACCCACCTCACCCTCCTGGCGCTTACGCGCCGGACCCCTCCCTCTCCCCCCTGAGGGCGGAGAGGGGTATGTGTGCTGGCTCGATAGTCGGGAGCGGAAACGGATGGCCCGCAAGCAACTGGAAGTCGAAAGCGTCGCGGAGGCCTATCTCGCGCTGCTCGCCGATCGCGGCGTCGAGTATCTGTTCGCCAATGCCGGCACCGATTTCGCGCCGATCGTCGAGGCCTATGCCAAGGCGGCGCATACCGGCATGCCGGTGCCGAAGCCGCTGATCGCGACGCACGAAAATCTCGCGATGTCGATGGCGCACGGCTACGCCGCCGCCTCGGGCCGGGTGCCGGCCGTTATGGTGCATGTCAGCGTCGGCACCGCCAACGCGCTATGCGGCGTCTTGAACGCGGCCCGCACCAATGTGCCGATCCTGTTCACCGCCGGCCGTTCGCCGCTGACCGAGGAAGGGCTGCCCGGCGCTCGCGACACCTACATCCACTGGGCGCAGGAGATGTTCGATCAGGCCGGCATGCTGCGCGAGGCCGTCAAGTGGGAATACGAATTGCGCGACGGCGTGCAGCTCGAAACCGTAATCGACCGCGCCCTGACGATCGCCAGAAGCCCGCCGCAGGGGCCGGTCTATCTGTCGTTGCCGCGCGAGGTGCTGGCCGCGAAGCTGCCGGATTTCGCCTGCGACAGCCCGGCGCGTCGGGTCGCGGCGTCGCCGCCGGCCGCCGACCCCGCCGCAATCGCCGAGGCGGCGCGGCTTCTCGCGACCGCGAAGAACCCGCTGATCGTTACCGCCGATCTCGGGCGCGACCCGGTGGCGGTGCCGGCGCTTGCCGCCTTCGCCGAGCGTTTCGCGATCCCGGTCGTCGAGCATCGCCAGCGCTACCTGAACCTGCCCGCGGACCATCCCTGTCATCTCGGCTACAACCCGGCCGCGCTGCTCGACGACGCCGACGCGATCCTCGTCCTTGAATGCGACGTGCCGTGGATCCCGAGCCGCAAACCGCCGTCGCCCGATTGCCGCGTCGTTCATCTCGGGATCGACCCGCTGTTCGCCCGTTACCCGATCCGCGGCTTCGCCTGCGATCTCGCTATCGCCGCTTCCCCCCGTCAGGCCTTGCCGCGTCTCGCCGAGGCGATGGCGCCGCTCGCCGCCGCGGGCGAAATCGCGTCGCGCCGGCAACGCGTCGCCGAGCGGCGCGCGGCGCTGCGGGCCGGCTGGCGCAAGCTCGAAGACGAGATCAGCAACATGCGGCCGATCCATCCTGCCTGGGTCAGCGCCTGTCTCGCCGAGGCGCGCCACCCTGAATCGACAATCGTCAACGAATACACGCTGCAGCCCGAGCATTGCCCGTCGACCCGGCCCGGCTCTTTTTTCGGGTCGAGCCCGGCGGCGGGTCTCGGCTGGGGCGCCGGAGCGGCGCTCGGGGTCAAGCTCGCCGAACCCGAACGGCAGGTCATCGCGGTGCTCGGCGACGGCTCGTATCTGTTCGCCAACCCGGTCGCCGTCCATCACGCCGCTTCGCTGCACCGCCTTCCGGTGCTGTTCGTCGTCGTCAATAACGCGATGTGGGGCGCGGTGCGCCGCGCGACCCTCGGCATGTACCCGCGGGGCGAGGCGGCGCGCAGCAACCGCCCGCCGTTTATCGACCTCGACGAGCTTCCCGCCTTCGAGCAGGTCTGCGCCGCCGCCGGCGGCTACGGCGAGCGGGTCGAGGACCCGGCCGAACTGCCGGCCGCGATCGCGCGCGCCCTTGACGCCGTCACCGTCGAGAAACGCCAGGCGCTGCTCAACGTCATCTGCCAGGGCGGCGGCGGGGGTTAGCGGCGCGCCCCGTGATCCGGCGGCGGAGCCGGTTTTGACGGCGCCGGCGGCACGGCATATCGTCGCCGCATGACCCCGACGTGATTGCCTCGCCAAGGCTTCTGCAAACCCGCTACCTCGACCGAGAACGGAAGAGAAAAATGCCCGAAAAATCGATGAAGGAAAAACTGGCCGCCGGCGACCTCGTGCTTTGCTTGAATTTGCGGCTCGCGCGATCGGTCGATATCGCGATGGTGGCAAAGGCAGGCGGCTACGACGCGCTTTACGTCGATATGCAGCACGCACCCTATTCGATCGAGACAACCGCGACGATCTGCGCGGCCTCGCTCGGCATCGGCATCGCGCCCTTGGTGCGGGTGCCGAGCCACGATCCGCAATGGATGAGCCGGGTGCTCGACGGCGGCGCGCAGGGGGTCATCCTCCCCGATGTCAACACCGCCGCCCAGGCCGCGGCGATTGTCGCCGCCTGCCGCTTTCCGCCGCTCGGCAAGCGCTCGGTGATGGGGCTGGGGCCGGCGCTCGGCTACCGCGCGGTGCCGCTCTCCGAGCTGAACCCGAAGCTCAACGCCGAAACGTCGGTCATCGTCATGCTGGAAACGGCGGAAGGCATCGAGAACTGCGATGCGATCGCCGCGGTCGAGGGGATTGACGTGCTGCTGATCGGCTCCGGCGACCTGACGACCGATCTCGGCATACCGGGGCAGGTCGATCATCCGCGTCTGCGCGCCGCCTACGAGCGGGTCGCCGCCGCCTGCAAGACGCACGACAAAGTACTGGGGGTCGGCGGCATCCGCCACAACACGACGCTGCAGGGCGAGCTGATCGGTCTCGGCGCGCGCTTTGTGATCGCCGGCACCGACACCAATTACGTGCTGGCCGGGGCGCGTCAGGACACCGCGGCGCTGCGCGCGATCATGCCGGACCGGCGCTGACCGCGGGGGCGATCAGCCGCGTCGGTTGTCGCTGCTCATTGCGCGATCGGCGAGGGACGGATGCCGCGAGAGTATTTCCGATGCCTTGGCGTCAGCGTTGCGAGTTGGTTGCCGCTCGTCGTCGCGCTGGCGGCGCTTTACGCAGCCGGATTGCTGGCCAGCGCGGCCGCGCTCGCGGCTGCCGCGGCAACCCTGGTATTCGCTATGCTGGTCGCGGTTCCGTTCGCCGCCTCGCTTGCCGCGGCGCGCGCGGCGATCGAGGGCCTGGGCGAGCGCAACGAACCCGCCGGCGCCAGCACACCGTTTGTCGCGCGCGCTCTCTGGCCAAGTCTGACAAGGCTGCGCACGGCATTCGACACGGAGATCGAACACGCACGGACGCGGCTGGCGGCGGCCGAGGCGGTGATCGCGGCGATACCCGACCCGCTGCTGCTTATCGACGGCAGGCGCCGCATCGTGCGCGCCAACACCGCCGCGACTGAGCTGATCGGCAGGCGCGCCGAACCCGGCGATCTGGCGGGCGCGCTGCGCAGTCCCGTGTTGCTGGCCGCCGTCGATGCGCTGCTGCGCGCCGGCCCGGGCGGCGAGATGGCGCGCGTCCCAGGAAGCGCCATTGGCAGCGGCCCGGAGCGTCACATCGAATTCACTCTGTCCGGATCGACCGATCGCGTGCTGCGCGCGCATCTCGCTCGCATCGACGGGCCGGCCCTCGATAGCGCGGTCGCGCTATTGATCCTCGACGACATCACCGCCCTGAAGCGAACCGAGCAGATGCGGGCGGACTTCATCGCGAATGCCGGGCACGAATTGAAGACGCCTCTGGCGGCGCTGATCGGCTTTACCGAGACGCTGCTTGGACCGGCCCGCGACGATGCCGCGGCCCGCGAGCGGTTCCTCGCGATCATGCACGAGCAGGCGAGGCGCATGGCCCGGCTGGTCGACGACCTGCTGTCGCTGTCGCGCATCGAGCTCAACGAACACGTCGCGCCGACCGGGCGGGTGGCGCTCGCGGCGGTTATCGACGAGGTCGCGCGCGGCCTCGAGCTGCGTGCGGCCGAGCGCGGTGTCCGCATCGTATGCCGGCTCGCGCCGGACCTGCCGGAAGTCCTGGGGGACCGCGACGAACTGGTCCAGGTCTTTCAAAACCTGATCGACAACGCGATCAAGTACACAAGGCCCAACAGCGAAGTCACGATCACCGGCAGCGCCGGCGAGGAAGCGGCGTCTCCCCGGCTGCGCGTCGCGGTCACTGATCAGGGGGAAGGGATCGCCAGCGAGCATTTGCCCCGGCTAACCGAACGATTTTACCGCGTCGATACGGCGCGTTCGCGCGAACTCGGCGGCACCGGTCTCGGCCTCGCGATCGTCAAGCATCTCGTCAACCGGCATCGCGGCCGGCTCGAGATCGCCAGCCGACTTGGCCGCGGCTCCACCTTCACGGTATTCCTGCAGGCGGCAGGCCCGCATTCATTGTCATCAGACCGTAACGCAACGGTCATCGCGGAACCGTCGCTGCCGGCGTACGACAACGCCGATCGATGATCGAGCCGCCTCGCCCTCGACAGCAACGTATCCGGGGCGGCGCAATGTTGGAACGGGCATGAAACCAATCGTCCTGATCGTCGAAGACGAGGCTCCGCTGGTCACGATGCTGCGCTACAATCTGGAGCGCGAGGGGTTCGCCGTCGACGAGGCGGCGGACGGCGAGGAAGCGCTGCTGCGCATCGCCGAGCGCCGGCCGGACGCGGTGCTGCTGGATTGGATGCTGCCGCATGTCTCGGGCCTCGAAGTGTGCCGGCAAATCCGGCGAGCGCCGGAGACCCGTTCGCTGCCGGTCATCATGCTGACCGCGCGCGGCGAGGAGAGCGACCGCGTTCGCGGTCTCGATAGCGGCGCCGACGACTATGTCGTCAAGCCGTTCAGTCCGAACGAGCTGATCGCCCGGCTGCGCGCCGTTATCCGAAGGACCCGGCCGGAACCCGAAGACGGCGTACTGCGCTACGCCGATCTCGAAATGAACTTGGCCGCGCACCGCGCCTGGCGCGCCGGCAAGGCGATCCATCTCGGCCCGACCGAATACCGCCTGCTGCGGCATTTCATGCAGAACCCGGGGCGCGTGTTCTCGCGCGAGCAGCTGCTCGATCGCGTCTGGGGGCACGACGCCGAACTCGAACCGCGCACCGTCGATGTGCACATCCGGCGGCTGCGTCTGGCGCTCAACGCGCATGGCGGCGGCGATCTGCTGCGCACCGTTCGCTCCGTCGGCTATGCGCTCGACAGCCCGGAGATGTGAAGCCGCCGCTCCGCCTCGCGCCGACGCGCATGCAGCACTGTCGGCGCAAATCGCCCCCGATCGCTCCGCCGACCGGCCGCTACCAGATCGGCGAGCGACCGCCATCGACATTGATCGAGGTGCCGGTGATGTACGAGGCGGCGTCGGAGGCCATGAACGTCGCGATGCTGGCGAATTCCTCCGCGCGGCCCATGCGGCCCAACGGCACGGCGCGGCCGGCCTGCGCAATAAAGTCGTCGAGCGACACGTTGGCGCCCTCGCGACGGTGGCGGCGCACGATCTGGTCGCTGACAATGACCCCGACATGCAGCGAGTTGGCCAGCACGTTATAGGGCGCGCCTTCCTGCGACAGCACCTTGGTGAAGGCAAGCTGCGCCGCGCGGCTGATCGAGGTCGGCGCGCTGTCGGCTCCGGGAGCCTTGGCCCCGATGTTGAGCACGGCGATAATGCGGCCCCAGCGGCGCTCCTTCATCTGCGGAAAAATCAGGCGGCAGAAGCGGACCTGGGCGAAGAGTTTCAAGTCGAAATCGGCCTGCCACATCTCGTCGGTGATTGTTTCCGACGGGCCGCGCGTCGATTGCCCGGCATTGTTGACAAAGATATCGATCTTGCCAAACGCCGACATTACCTCGTCATAGGCCCGCCGGATGTCGGCGGCCTTCGCGACATCGCAGCTGATTGCGACAATCTTGCGGCCCGGCGCACCGGCTTCGATCTGCTGCTTTGCCTCGGCGAGCGTTCCCTGGTCGCGCGCCAGGATCGCAACGTCGGCGCCCGAGGCCGCGTATTCCTGCGCGATCGCTAGGCCGAGCCCCTTGCTGCCGCCGGTAACGATCGCGCTTCTGCCGTCCAACCGGATTTCCATGACAACTCCCTCCCGAATACCGTGCCGACCCGCGCCGGCGCCGCGCCTACTTTGCCGTGATCCGGTTGATTTCGTCCATGTCTTCGCGCGTCAGCGACCAGCCGGCCGCCGCGGCATTGGCCGCGACCTGATCCGGGGTCGTCGCGCCGGCGATGACACTCGCCACCATCGGGCGGTGCAACAGCCAGCTGAACGCGAGATCGAGCAGACCGCGCCCGCGCGAGGCACAGAACGCCGCAAGGCGCTCGATCCGGTCCCAGTTCGCGTCCGTCAAGTAGCGCTCGGCGACACGCGGCATCGCCGCCATCCTTGTACCGGCGGCCGGCGGCGCGTCACGGCGATATTTTCCGGTCAGCAGCCCGTTTGCGAGCGGCGCAAATGGGACCAGCCCGCGGCCGTACGATTGCAAAACCGGCAGCAGCGCGTCGTCGAGTTCGCGCTCCAGAAGGTTATAGCGCTCCTGACAGGCGATAAAGCACTGCAAATTGAGATGCGTCGAGGTCCACCGAGCCTCGACAACCTGCCAGGCCGATAACGTGGACGAGGCAATGTAGCGGACCTTGCCCTGATGCACGAGATCGTCGAGCGCGCGCAGGGTTTCCTCTATAGGCGTCCTGGGGTCGGCGATGTGCTGGTAGTAGAGGTCGATGTAATCGGTATCGAGCCGCCGCAGGCTGGCCTCGACCGCCTGCATGATGTAGCGGCGCGAGGCGCCCTGCAGCCGGCCCTCGCGGTCCATCGGGCGGGCAAATTTGGTCGCGAGCACGATCTCGGGCCGCCTTCCGGCCAGGGCACGCCCAAGGTATTCCTCGGAACCGCCGCGCTCGCCATAGGTGTCGGCCGTGTCGAAAAACGTAACCCCGAGATCGAGCGCCTTGTGCACGACGGCGCGGGTCGCCGCCATGTCCATCCGTCCTCCGAAATTGTTGCAGCCGAGGCCGACCGCCGAGACGATCAGGCCGGACCGGCCAAGATTGCGCTGTTCCAAAGCGAGACTCCGTTGCCCCCATTCTTTCGTGCCGAACATCATACACTGGCCGACGCGCACGCCCGCCTCCCGCGATCGGCTCCATCATCCGTCACGTCAAATTGTATTGGAAGGCTGCTACCAAATATTCTGGACGAACGACGCCGCCGTATTTACTTGCCGCAGGTACGGCCATAAGTTTCGGACAAAACGACCATTGAAGAATGGGAGATACCGATGCGGCGTCGTGCGTTTCTCGCAAGCGGCGGTGTTGGGCTGGCAAGCGCCGCAGCGCTTGCGGCGCCCGCCATCGCGCAATCGCAGCCCGAGATCAAGTGGCGGCTGGCCGCGAGCTGGCCGAAGAGTCTCGACACGGTATTCGGCGGCGCCGAGTACCTCGCGAAGCGGGTAGCGGAGGCGACCGACAATAAATTCCAGATCCGTGCCTTTGCCGCCGGCGAGATCGTGCCGGCTTTGCAGGTTCTCGACGCGGTGCAGAACAATACCGTGGAGATGGGCCATACCGGCAGCTATTATTACGTTGGCAAGGATCCGACCTTCGCCCTCGATTGCACGATCCCGTTCGGGATGAACTACCGGCAAATGAATGCCTGGATGACGCATGGCGGCGGGCTGGAGCTGCTCCGCAAGTTTTTCGCGGATTACAATATCTACAACATCCCGGCCGGCAATACCGGCGCACAGATGGGCGGCTGGTTCCGCAAGGAAATCAAGACCGTCAGTGATCTGAATGGCCTCAAATTCCGCATCGGCGGACTCGGCGGGGCGGTTCTCAGCAAGCTCGGCGTCGTGACGCAGCAGATCGCGGCCGCAGACATCTACCCGGCACTCGAAAAAGGGACAATCGACGCGGCCGAATGGGTCGGGCCCTATGACGACGAAAAACTCGGTTTCTATAAAGTTGCCAAATACTACTATTATCCCGGATGGTGGGAGGGCCAGGCGCAACTCTCGGCTTATGTCAATCTCGACCAATGGCAGAAGCTGCCGAAGAATTATCAAGCCATATTGACGGCCGCCTGCTCCGAGGCGGAATCATGGATGATCGGCAAATACGATACCGACAATGTCGCCGCGTTGCGCAAGCTGGTGGCTAACGGCGCGGAATTGCGGCCGTTCTCCCGTGAAATCCTCGACGCCGCTTACAAGGCCGCCCAGGAATATTATGCCGAGCTTGCGCAGAAGAACCCGAAATGGAAGACGGTTTATGACCCGTGGCGGAAATTCCTGGATGACGAGATCCAGTGGTTCCGGCTCGATGAATTAAGCTTCGATGCCTACATGGCGACGACGCTGAAGAAGACCTGACCCGGTTTCGCCGGGATCGAGAGGCCGCTTGCGCGGCCGGGTCCGTGAGCCTTGCGGACGCCGGTTCCGTTATCCAGAGATGCTGGACAGCAACGGGAAGCGCTTCGGTGGCCTCGCACTCATCCTCGAAAAAGGTCGTCTATGCCGCGCTCGCCGGCAATCTCGCGATCGCGATCAGCAAATTCGCCGCCGCAACGTTCACCGGCAGCTCGGCGATGCTCAGCGAGGCAATCCATTCGACGGTCGATACCGGCAACGAGTTGCTGCTGATGTTCGGGATGCGCCGAGCCGAACAGCCGGCCGACGCCTCGCACCCATTCGGCTACGGCCTGCAACTGTACTTCTGGGTCTTTGTTGTCGCCGTGCTGATCTTCGGCTTCGGCGCGGTCTTCTCGTTTATCGAGGGGCTGCGCAAGATCGGCAATCCCGAGCCGATGACAAATGTCGTCGTCAACTACATCGTGCTCGGGCTGGCGATCCTGTTCGAGTGCGGCTCCTGGTATGTCGCGTTCCGTGAATTCCGCAAGCAGACCAATGGATTTGGCTGGTTCCGCACCGTGCGGCGCAGCAAGGACCCGACCGTCTTTGCCGTGCTTTTCGAGGACTCGGCGGCGCTGATCGGCCTCGTTATCGCGCTTGCCGGCATCACGCTCGGTGAGCTGCTGCATATGCCGGTGCTTGACGGCGCCGCCTCGCTGGGGATCGCGCTGGTGCTCGCGGCGACGGCGATTTTTCTCGGTTACGAAAGCCAAAGTCTGCTGACCGGCGAGGCAGCGTATCCTGAGGTGCGCCAAGGCATCGAGGCGATCGCGCGCGCCGCGCCGGGGGTGCGGCACATCAACCAGGTTCTCACAATGCATTTCGGACCAGAACAGATTCTGGCCGCGCTGAGCCTTGATTTCGACGACGAGATTTCAGCCGAGCAGTTGGAAGACGCCGTTGCCGGGATCGAACGAAGCATCAAGTCCGAATTTCCGGAAGTAACTCGCATTTTTGTCGAGGCTAAGGAACTCGACGCGCAACGGCGCGGGTGTTTGCACGCCTGACCTCGGGCGAACATCGCCAGGCTGATGCAAAACCCGCGTGCGGCGGCTCATACGAGCGCGACCGGGCGCACCGGACAGCCCGTCGCGCCCTTGTACTTGGTCGCCAGCAGGATAAAGCAGAAACTGGTCAGCCGCTCGCGGGCGATTTCGTCGAGCGCCAGGTTCTCGATCAGATAAACGCCGGCCTCGGCCAGCACATGCTGGTGCACCGGCATCATTAGGCTGCGATCCGGGTTCGGCAGCACCTCGACCGCCATGTTGTCGCAGCCGATCGCAACCACGTCGCGGCTCGTCAGCCAGCGCGCCGCGGCAACGTCGATGCCGGGTTCGCCCTCGACATAGCGTGCGTTGTCGACGCCGAAAAAGCGGCCCCAGCCGGTGCGGATCAGCACGATGTCACCGGCCTCGATCGACACGCCTGCATTGTCGGCCGTGCGCCGCAGCTCGTCGGGCGTGATAGCGCGGCCTGGATTCAGGAATTGTCCGCCGTCGAACCCGGCGACATCGAGCAGGACGCCGCGCGCGATCATTGGCGGCGCATGCTCGATGCCGAGCTTGTCGAGCCCCCAATCGGTTACGACGTCGGCGGCGTTAAGCCCGTTATAGAGCCGGTCGCCGATCGAAAAATGCCCGAGCGCGTCGATATGGGTGCCGACATGCATCGTCATTTCGACCCGTTCGAGGTTGGTGCCGGCATCGTTAGTCGCGCCGGTCTTGCGGCGGCGCTTGATCGAGTCGCGGAACGAGGCCCAGATCGACAGCAGGTAAGGGGTCTGGTTGGGCAGCAAATAGGGCGCGTTGGCGCTGATCTCGTGGCTGAGATCATACAGGCGACCGCTTTGCACCGAGCGCAGCGCGGCGAGCCGGCGCTCGACGGTCAAGAGGTTGCCGGCGCCGATCTGGTCTGCCGCGCCCCAGCGCGAATGGTCATGCCCGAGCCCGCTCATGCCGCCCTCCCCCATTATCGACGCCGGAACCTTACTCGGGTTTTCTCGGAACCGCGGGCCAAGTTTTCGCTCTGCCGGAGTCCCGGATCAGGCAAAAGAAGCGGCGCCGGAGGCGCCGCTGTACGTCGGTTATGAGCCGGTTGCCGTCAAACGTTCCGGCGGCGCCGACGCATCAGGCCCAGGCCAGCCAGGGCCGTGCCGAGAAGCGCCAGTGAGGCAGGCTCGGGCACTCGGCTGATGACCCTGATCTTTTGCATGATTGCGTCCGCGTAGTCGTCAGTGTTGGCCACTGCAATGTAGAAGCCCTGGTTCGGAAAGTTGAATGTGGGCGCAATCGTACACGCCTGCGGGTAGCAGATGCTGCCGGTCAGGTAGCCGACATCGACCGCAGCACCGATGCCCTCGATGCTGATGTTGTCGATGCCGGCCGCGATGGCTGCGTTACGGGCGTCGATCCCGTCTTGCGCCGGATTGCCTGGCGGCTCGTTCGGCGCGCCGTCGGTCGAGAAGTTGATGTAGGACGCCGCCGCATTGCTGCCGCCCGGGTTCATCGCCGCCGTAATAGCGTTGAAGGCAACCTGGTAATTGGTGTTGGCATTGAGGAACGGCGCAGCCGTGATGGTGGCCTGCAACGCCCCAATATTGCCGGCGGTGATGACGGTCGGCGCGACAATCGTGCTCGCCGTGCTCGAGAACGATACCACCGTCAACTCGAAAGTATCGGTCGCCGAGCCCAGAAATTGTGGGAGCGCCCCCGCTAACCCGTTGACGATTGTCGACCATCCAGATGCCGTTATGCTGCCCGAGCTGTCGAGCAGAAAGCCGACCTGGAAGAGGTCCGCCTTGGCGTCGTTTGGCGAACCCGCCGCGACCGCCAGCACCGCCGCGGCGGCGGCGGTTGTTTGATAGAGCCAATGTCTCAGCGTCATGTGATTGCTTCCTTCCCGAGCGCCTTAAGAGCCGCTCTGTCGAACAATGATGACCCGTTCTGTCGCAGAGCGCCCTATGGTTAACATGCAGAAAACGTGCCATTTTTGGACTACGGAGGAAGGCACCCATAAAACATAAGCTTTACAACGAACCGCGACACGGCGCGTTGGTGAACACCAGTCGGCTTGGCTGGATGTGTAAAGATTGCCGACGCCTTTTGGCCGCTTCACCGCATTCTGTGGGGTCGGTTATCTTCTGTGATAAGGCCCATTAGACCTTTATATCGTCGAGAAAATCCTAAAATGCGCATAGAAGTTACCTATATCTTATCCCATTCGTTTGTAAAAGTTGTCGACACCAGCTTCGGGCTGAGGCTGAGGTGCCACTCGACAATCACATTATTCGGCAGCGACCAGAGCACCTGCGTAACCGGATAAGCATAAAATCAGAACCTAAGTGAGCTTACGGCAATCAGCCGGTTTGGACAAGACGCACCGAAACCGCTCGATCTCACTATCTTTGGTATGACCCTTCTAAACGAGCCGGCGTACGCTAGCGCTTTAATTTTCGACGGTGCGAGCTTTTGATCACGTGAAGGCCTACGGACGATTATGCTCGAAGCCGTTCCACGGGACGGCGTAGTCGATTGCCATCCTCGCGACCGGAAAATTTCCCGTTCGAACCTGCGGCACTCAATGCAAACAATTCACTCGGTCGCGAGGCTTTCCGGAGATCAACCGACAGCGATGGAAACCGGGCAGGACTGTCCCAGTCCCGCCCGGCCTCGGCCCCGAAGTGAGGTGAAGCGCCCCGGGGCTACTTGGGATAACATGCGTTAAATTGCCGCCGTTCCCGTCGAGCCCGCAATTTTGGAGCGCAGATCGGCTATCGCCTCGAGGTGCTGCTCGGCGTCTCCGGCAAACCGCAATACCAGATGGCTGACTCCGGCCGTGACCCACGACGAGAGCCACTCGGCGGCAGCCTCGGCGGGACCGGCATAGGTCGCCTGCCGCGCCCGCATGACCGACGGCGGCTGACCATAATAATTCTGCATGAAGGCGTTCATACGCTCGTCGGCGCGCGTCCGGTTGTCGTCGATTGTCAGCGTGAGATACACCGCGCCGGTGAGCTGAGACGGGTCGCGCCCGGCCGCGCCGGCAATGTCGCGTATTTCGGCCCATTGCGCGCGCCAGCGCTCTGGGTCGGGCGAATTCGGGAACCACCCGTCGTATAGCCGCCCGACACGTTCGAGGCTCGCGCGCACCATGCCGCCGATCCAGATCGGCGGCCCACCGGGGCGATGCGGAACCGGCCCGAGAGTGGCCTCCTCGACGACCCAGCGGCCGTTCCACTTTACCGGCTTGCCGGTCCACAGCTCGCGGCACAGACGCAGCCCTTCGAGCATTCGTCCGACGCGCTTTTCGAACGGCACGCCGCAGGCGACGAATTCGGCGCGGATATTGGGCACGTCGCTGGCGATGCCGACGCCCAGGATGAAGCGCCCTTCGCTGATCTGGTCCAATGTGGCAATGCCGTGGGCCAGAACCACCGGATTGCGCAGCGCCGGCAGCAGCACCGCAGTCCCGAGTTGGGCGCGGCTTGTCCGCGCGGCTACAGCGGATAACAATGTCAGCGGCTCGTGACGCGGCCGGGCCAGGATCGAATCGCCGACCCAGATCGAATCATAGCCGAGGTCTTCGGCGCGCTCGGCGAGCGCGATCAACGGCGCCGCTTCGGGTTCGCCTTCCATAACCCGCTCGCGGGTCGGCAGCAGATAACCAATGCGCACGGCCATGTTCCGCGGTCTCCTGCAACGGTGCTCGGCGCACGATAGCATCACCAAGCACCGCGGACAGGAAGATCGTACCCGCCAGTATCGGCCGAAGCCCCGCGACCGCCACGCTACGGAAATGGATTTCCGATCGGGGACTCAGGAGCCGACCGTATCGCGCCGCGCCCGGTCCCGCGGCAGGGGCGCATCGTACCCGCCGACATCGGCCACATCACGGAGCCTGCGACGACGACGCGCCGCGAGTTGATTAAGCGCCTCGACCATCACCGAGAACCCGATCGCCGCATAAATGTATCCCTTTGGCACGTGAAATCCGATCCCATCGGCGACCAGGGTCGTGCCGATCAGCAGAAGGAAACTCAGCGCCAGCATCTTGATGGTCGGGTGTCGTTCGATGAACTCGGCGAGCGGCCCCGACGCCGCGAGCATGATCAGCACGGCAATAATGACCGCCGTCGCCATGACCCACAATTCGTTCGCCATCCCTACCGCGGTGATCACGCTGTCAAGCGAGAACACGATGTCGAGCACCATGATCTGTGCGATGACGCCGGTAAAGCTGGCGGCGGCCCGCGCCGGGCCGGCCCGCTCGCTCTCCTCCTCGCCCTCGAGCCGCAAGTGAATCTCGCGGGTGCCCTTGTAGAGCAGAAACAGCCCGCCGGCGATCAGGATGATGTCGCGCCAGGAAAACCCATGGTCAAACAACTCAAACACCGGGGCGGTCAACCCGATGATCCAGGCGATCGAGGCAAGCAGCGCGAGGCGGCTTATCACGGCCAGCGCCAGCCCGAGCCGGCGCGCGGCATCCCGCCGGTTCTCCGGCAATCGGCCGACCAGGATCGCGATGAACACGAGATTGTCGATCCCGAGTACGATCTCGAGCGCGGTCAGCGTTACAAGACTTGCCCAGATCTGCGGGTCGGCCAGCCACTCCATCGCAATCCGCTGCGTTAGTGAATAAGCGCTTGTGCTTCATGCCCGGCCTTGACCGTGGGCCTTCAACCCGCGGTCTCGATTCCTGGCACCTTCAGAGGTCCCCCGGGTCAATGCCCGGATCAGGCCCGGGGACGGGGTGACGATCGGTACACCGGAAACCAATCTGGTCGGCTTAGCCCTGGCTCAGCTGGCGCTTTGCCTCATCGGTGGCGTAAGTGAGCTGAGTCCGCAGCTGGTCCTCCGACATCTCGACGCCTTTCGCGGCCAGGTCGCGGCGCACTTTCTCGATGACATCGCTATCGCCGGGCTTCTCGAAATCGGCGTCGACGACCGTTCTCGCATAGGCCTCCGCCTCGTCGCCGGCGCCGATGCCGAGCCTCCCAGACGCCCACAATCCGAACAGCCTGTTGCGCCGCGCGGTGACGCGGAACTGCAGTTCCTGGTTGCGCTTGAACTCGGCCTCGAAACCCTTCTGCCGATCTTCGAAACTTTTCATCAGTGTCCTCCTTAAGCAACCTGTTGGCGTTGACCTGACGGCTCTATTCGGAAAACCAGTGCGGCCGGTAGTATTCGATCCGATCGAGAACCCAGCCGCGCGGCCGTCGCAGTGCCGAGACATCCTCGGCCAGCAGCAGCAGCCCGACTGGCAGCATCCACAGCCCGAAGATCGGAAGGATGAACAGGAAGCTGCCGAAAACGAACAGCAAGCCGAGCGGTACGCGCACCCAGCGCGCGGCCGGACTGCGCAGCCAACGGATCGAGCCTTGCCGGCGTTCCGGCAGGCGTCGGATCAGCCGCTCCAGCCGGGGGTCGTCATCGGCGATACGGTAGACAGCGGCACCGAATGCGGCGCCGGCTCGGCGGCCGAAGCGTTCGTCGGAATAGGGCCGCGACATGCGTGCTCCTCATTTGCGGCGATACACGACGCCGCGGGAGCCCGCCTGCGATGCTGGAGAGACTCGGAACCCCGCATCGCCGATCCAGGCACCGCAGCGCCAGACACGGTGATCCGACATCACAGGGTTGCCCGACTCGGCCGCTGCCGGTCGAAGTCCCTGCCAGAGGGGCCCGGATACGATTATCGGCGTGATGTGGCGGCCGTTGCGGCTCGGTTCAAGGTTTGGGCGGCACGACCGCGTTCACCGGATGGCCGCTACAGGATGAAGCGCGACAAATCGGCGTTCTGCGCCAGCGCACCGACCCGTTCGCGGACATAGGCTGCGTCGATCTCGACGACCGCGCCGTTCGGCTGGTCGGAGGCCGTAAAGCTGATCTCCTCGAGCAGCCGTTCGAGAATCGTGTGCAGCCGGCGCGCCCCGATATTCTCGACCGTCGCGTTGATCTGCTCGGCGAGGCGGGCGATCTCATCGATCGCATCATCGCCGAATTCGAGCCGCACCCCCTCGGTCGCGAGCAGAGCGCGATATTGAATCACGAGACTAGCCTCCGGCTCGGTCAGGATGCGGCGCAGATCGGCGCGGTCGAGCGCTTTCAATTCGACCCGGATCGGCAGCCGTCCCTGCAATTCCGGTAGCAGGTCGGACGGTTTCGCAAGGTGGAACGCGCCCGAGGCGATAAACAGGATGTGATCGGTCTTGACCGTGCCGTGCTTGGTTGCGACGGTCGTGCCCTCGATCAGCGGCAGCAGGTCGCGCTGCACACCCTCCCGGCTGACATCGGCACCGCTATAGCCGCCGCCGCGCTCGCTGCGGCCGCAGATTTTGTCGATCTCGTCGAGAAAGACGATACCATTCTGCTCGACCGACTGGATCGCCTCGCGCACAACCCGCTCCTGATCGAGCAATTTGTCGCTCTCCTCGGCCATCAGCACGCGATGGCTGTCGGCTACCGTCATCTTCTTTGTCGCCGGCCGGCCGCCAAACGCCTTGCCGAAAATGTCGCCGAGATTGAGCATCCCCATCTGCGCGCCGGGCATGCCGGGAATTTCGAAGGTCGGCAGATTTGCCGCGGCGCTTTCCTGCACCGTAATCTCGATCTCGCGGTCGTCGAGCGCGCCCTCGCGCAGCATCTTGCGGAATTTCTGGCGGGTCTCGGCGCTGGCGTGGCTCCCGACCAGCGCGTCGAGCACGCGCTCCTCGGCGGCGCGCTCGGCCTTGGCCTCGACCTGCTTGCGCAGGCGCTCACGGGTCATGCCGATCGCGATCTCGACGAGGTCGCGGGCGATCTGCTCGACGTCGCGCCCGACATAGCCGACCTCGGTGAACTTGGTGGCCTCGACCTTGAGAAACGGCGCCTCGGCGAGCCGCGCCAAGCGGCGCGCGATCTCGGTCTTGCCGCACCCGGTGGGGCCGATCATCAGGATGTTTTTCGGCAGCACCTCTTCGCGCAATTCAGGGGCGAGCTGCTGGCGCCGCCAACGATTTCTCAATGCAATTGCGACGGCGCGCTTCGCCTCGTCTTGTCCGACGATAAAACGGTCGAGCTCGGAGACGATTTCACGCGGGCTGAACGAGGTCATTTACTCAAACACTGTCGACCATCCCGGCGAAGGCCGGGACCCACGGCGGAAATGGACCCCGGCCTGCGCCGGGGTGGTTTGTTGGTTCGGCTGAACGATGTCATGAACACTTCGCTGAATAAGCCCGATGCCCATTATCACGCCGGCAGTTTTTCGAGCGTGACCCGGTCGTTGGTATAGACGCAGATCCCGGCGGCGATCTTCATCGCGCGGCGCGCCACGGTTTCGGCATCGAGACCGTCGATGTCGATCAGTGCGCGCGCCGCCGCGAGCGCGTAGCCGCCGCCCGAGCCGATGCCGATAATGTCGTCCTCGGGTTCGAGCACATCGCCGGTGCCGGACAGAATCAGCGACACGTCCTTATCGACCACCGCCATCATCGCTTCGAGGCGGCGCAGATAGCGGTCGGTGCGCCAATCCTTGGCAAGCTCAACACAGGCGCGGGTCAACTGCCCGGAATATTGTTCGAGCTTGGCTTCGAGGCGCTCGAACAGCGTAAACGCATCGGCGGTCGCGCCGGCGAACCCGGCGATCACGTTACCGCCGCCCAGCCGCCGCACCTTGCGCGCATTCGATTTGACGACGGTCTGCCCCATCGAGACCTGGCCGTCGCCAGCGACGATGACCTGCCCGCCCTTGCGCACCGACAGGATCGTCGTGCCGTGCCACAGCGGAGCGTGGGGTTCGGGCGCCATGAGCCTGCATGTAATGACGGCCGGTTGGGGGTCAAGCGGCACAGCCGCACCCGCACCGGGGTCGTCCCGGGTACAACGCCTCAGGTGACGAATTTCCGGGTGATGTCCTTGATCGACCCGCATCCCGCGAGCTTCATCGCGAGCTGCAGCTCGTTATTTAGAGTGTCGAACATCGACTTGACGCCGGGAGCGCCTCCAAGCGCCAGGCTGTAGAGGGTCGGACGCCCGACACCGACCGCCCGCGCCCCGAGCGCCAGCGCCTTGAAGACGTGAACGCCGCGTCGCACGCCGCTGTCGAGCAGCACCGGGACTTCCGGGCCGACGGCATCGACGATCCCGGGCAGGGCGGTGATCGCGGCAGGCACCGTATCCAGCTGCCGGCCGCCGTGGTTGGAGACCACGATGCCCGCGGCACCGTGGGCGATGCATTCCTTGGCATTTTCCGGCGTCAGAATGCCTTTCACGATGACCGGAAGCCCCGACTCCTTCACGATGAACTCGATGTCCGCAAAAGTGCGGTTTTTGTTGAAGATGTCGCCGAGCTCCGCGAGGTTCGCTCCGACGGGCGCGTTCGGAATGTTCGGGAATGTGAGCGAAGGCGGAAACACAAAGCCGTTTCTCTGGTCGGCCTCGCGATTGCCGGGCCATTCGAGATCGACCGTGAACACCATCGCGGTGCATCCGGCGGCCTTCGCCCGCTGGATGAGTTCGCGGTTAACGCCCTGGTCTTTCATAAAATATAGCTGGAACCACTTCGCTCCCGGATTGGCCTTGGCGATCTCTTCCAACGGCGTGTTCGCGAGGGTCTACGCGCAAAATAGCGCCCCGGCGTCGCCGGCACCCTTGGCGCTCCCCTTTTCCGCGGACACATGCGCCAGCCCGTGCGCCGCCGCCGGCGGAACAAAGACCGGGATGCCCAGCTTCGAGCCGAAAAGCTCGATTTCGGTGTTCGGAACGCCGGCGCCGGAAAGATAGCGCGGCAGGATCTGGCGATCGTCAAAGGCGCGCGTGTTCTCCCGCAACGTCCATTCATCCCCGGAACCGCTCCTGATATATCCGAACGGCGCCTTCGGAATGACCTCCCCGGCCTCGGTTTCAAGATCGTAAAGGTTAACGAGATCGAGCGATCGTTCCGCGGTCCCAGCCAGATAGGGCTGCGTCGACAGAATATTCGACCGGGCGGCGGGGGATGTGGATGTCTGGGCCGCGGCGGTTCGGACCGGGAGGCCGGCGGCCGCCGCAATTCCGAGCGTTCCGAGAAGGACTTCGCGCCGGGACGACATGCGGACCTCCATACAGCCGTCCTACAAACCTCACCTCGCGAAGTTCGTTCCTGTCGAGGAATCCTCGGTTCTCCTGTGCGTCACGGCAGGTGCCGGCGGAGTAAATCGGCGTTAAAAGCGGGGCCTCACGCCGCCGCATGCGAATGGCGATCAGGACTTGACGAAGACCGTGCCGTCCGCGACGCGCAACTCGTACAAAGGAATGTCGGCGGACACAGGGCCATCCACGAGCTTGCCGTCGCGAATGTCGAACTGGGCGAAATGCAGCGGGCACTCCACGATGTGCCCGCTGAGCCTGCCGCGCGACAGCGGCGCGTTGCGGTGGCCGCAGATGTCGCTGAAGGCATAAAGCCGCCCTTCGACATGCGCGATCACGACGCGGCGCCCTTCGACCGCGACGCATTTCATCGCGCCCTCGGGGATGTCGGCGACGCTGGCGACCGGGATGCCGTCGGGCGGAGTGGTCACGCTGCGTCAGCTCGGCTTCTGCTCGGAAATCGCCTTGGCGAGGTCCTCGTATTCCTCGCAATCGGTGCCGCAGATCGCCTCGATCGCGCGCAGCTGCTCCCGCGCCTTCTCGACGTCGCCTTTTATGACATAGGCCTCGCCGAGATATTCGCGGACCTGCGCGTATTGCGGATCAAGGGCAACCGACTTCATGTAGTAGCCGATACCCTCGTCGACCCGCCCGAGCTTGCGGGTCGCGTAGCCGCGATAATTGAGCGCTTCCGCCGTCTCGCGGTTCTGCATCAGGTCGAGCACCGCGAGCGCCTCGTCGTAGCGCTCCGCCTTGGCCAGCGCGTAGGCGTTCTCGGCGAGCGCCTTGTCGGGCAGAACGCCGCTCTGCGCCTGGACGCAGCGCTGCGTCCGGCTGTCCCAGACCTGGCCGCGCGGGCAGGTCGGGGTGGAATCGTCCCTGCCGCCGTCAGCCCGAGCCAAGCCCGCCGGGGCTAACAGCAGCGCGAGGCCAAGCGCAATGATTCCTGGTCGCCACCTGCCAGCAGACCGCATTTCCATGACTGCCTCCGAACCAAACACTCGGCTGTCAAGACACTGGACCGACGCGGTTTATTCCGATGTCGGCCACCCCCGAGCCCGGCGTCCGCCCCCCGGTTAGCGAGAGAGCGGACGAAAATGCGCTGGCGGCGAGTGATCAGTTCGGTCGGAAGCCGAACATTTTCGCGGCGTTTTCCGAGGTGATCTTCCGCAGATCGGCCTCGGGCACGCCGTCGAACATCCGGCTCAGGAATTGCTGCGAGCGCGGAAAGGTCGCCTCGGCATGCGGGTAGTCGCTGCCCCACAGCATGTTCTCGACGCCGATCCGGTCGCGCAGCTGCACGCCGAGATCGTCCTCCATGAACTCGACGAACATGTTGCGTTTCCAGTAGTCGCTCGGCAGCAAACCCTCCTGCGAGCGCCAGCCCTTCGTGAAGACCGGACGTTCCAGATAGGTGAAATCCATCTGTTTCAGCCAGTGCGGGATCCACGCCGCCTCGTGCTCGACCGAGCCGATCCTGAGGCCGGGGAACTTGTCGAAGACGCCGGCGAAAACCATCGATCCGAGCGAGTACCTGACCCAGTAATCGGTCGTCGAGCGTCCGGCGCCGGTCAGTTCGGTGATATCCATCGTGAATTCGTTGGCCGGGATCCCGTCGCGCGGCGTGCCGATGTGCAGCAGCAGCGGATGCTTCAGCTCTTCGGCCGTGGCCCAGAACCGGTCATAAACAGATCGGAAGAGCACAC
>JBFXDF010000047.1:0-20875 GCA_050181375.1 Alphaproteobacteria bacterium | reverse complement strand
GTACGGTTGATGTGCGCCCCGGTCAGACCCAGCGCGTCGGCCAGGTGCTGGCGCCGCAGCGGGAAAGGGCAGGCTCGCGGGTCTACCTCGGCGCGGGCCGACTGCCGATGATAGAGGTTCAGCATCAGGTACGCGATCCGGCCGACCGCGTCGGAGCAGCCGATCACGGTCAACAATTCGTCGACGCGGCACGCCTCGGCCGCCGCGTGCCGCGCCAGGCGCATCGCCAGATTGGGTTCGGCGCGAAACGCCTCTGCGACAAGCCGGGCGTCGATCGTGCTGACATGCAGCGGGGTCAAGCTGCGCACCGAGTGATCGAGGACCCCCAGCAGCGCCGCCTGCAATCCGACGATCTCGCCGGGCATAAGGAAATCCAGTATCTGCCGGCAACCGTTGCCGCTGGTGCGAAAACGGTAGCCCCAGCCCGACGCGATACGGTACAGAACGACCCCGACCTCGCCCTTATCGACGAGCAGCCGGTTCGGCGGCAGCGACAGCGAGCGCCCGGTCAGCGATTCGAGGAGGTCCTTTTCGCCGTTGCCAAGCGACCGGAATACCTCCTGTGTATGACGATCACTTCGAGCCGTAAGCACCGCTTTCACCACGCTTCAATTTTCTGGCACAGACCACTCGTATAGGTGGCGTCCCGCCGAAAATCAAAGCGCGACATTGTAACAGGGCACAATTCGCGAATGACATGGGTTCCATGCAATAACCGACAGACGGGCGGGAGATGGCCGCATATCTGGTCGTGCGGGCGGGAAAGACAAGCCGAGGAATTGGTGCTTACCAGCCGGCGGTTTGTCGCACCGGAAAACCAGTGAAGCTTAGGCGGAGGTCCCCGCCATGTCGCAAATGATGCGCCACTCCGTATCGCTCACCGGACAGACCGACAGCCGCGACTGGCGCAACAGCGCCATGCCGGCGAGTTCGGGCACACGCTTCATGTCCGCCAGCGAAACGGGCTTATTTACAGGCATCACGGCGGCGACGTCGACCATTCCGAACTTGCCCGCCGAATCGGCTGGATCGAGATAGAACGGACGCACGATTTCGACGATCCCGACAATCTCCTTTCCTTCGTTCGAGTGGTAGAAGAAGGCGCGATCGCCGTGCTTCATCGATCGCATGTTATTCACCGCCTGGAAATTACGAACCCCATCCCAATGGGTTCGATGGTCTAATACCATTTGGTGCCAGGAGTACTTAGACGGTTCTGATTTGAGCAGCCAGTATGCCATCTCACCATCCTGCAAGTGCCACAAGCGGGGTCTTCGGGCTCAGCCCGAGAGAGGGTAGTCTGCTTGCTCCTCGTAGATCGAGCCGGCCTTGGTCGGAAAGCTGGCGATCAGGCTGAAATGGTCGACCGGTAGCGGATCGGCGCGAAACCGAGCGGTGGCGGCGAGGAATTGGCCGAGCTTGTCAAGCTCGGGATCGCGCAGCCGCGCCAAGGTGACATGCGGCGCGAACTTGCGCTGCTCCGGTTCGAGACCGACACGAATCAGCGCCTGCTCGATCCTGTCACGCAGCCGGACCAATTCGGGACTGCGCTCGACGCCGACCCACAGCGCATGCGGGCGGCGGCCGCCGAATACGCCGGCGCCGGCAAGCTGCAGCGCGAACCGCGACGCCTTGATGGCGGCCAGCGCCTCGTCGATGTCGCTCGCGAGGTGCTCGCCGATCTCGCCGATAAAGCGCAGCGTCAGATGGAAATTTCCGGGATCGACCCAGCGCGCTCCGGGCACGCCGGTGCACAGCAACGACAGCCGGAGCTTCAGTTCAGGTGGAAACGGGACCCCGACAAACAGCCGCAGCATGCCAGCCCACCCGGCGTCATCGCGAGGAGCCGGGGGCGACGAAGCAATCTCGCGGGTCGGAACAAAGCGGCACGAGATTGCTTCGCGGAGCCTGCCTTCGGGCGGCGCGGAGCGCCGACCCGTGGGAGCGCAATGACGATCTGCTCTTGCTCACGTGAATATCGTCAGGACGCCGGTGTGGCCGTACACCCGGTCGCGCGAGATCTCGCCGTTGGCGAAAAAGCCGATCAGCGGGAAGTCGCCTAGCGTCTCTCGGATCAGCCCGGTCTCGACACCGGTATCGCCAAACAGCGCCGCGCCGCGGGCGATGCAGCTGACATATATGCCGGCCCGGGGCGGACCCGGCAACCGGCTCGACAGCTGGCGCAGCATGCGGCCGAGATCGGCGCGGGCGCTGTCGGGATCGCGACGGCAGAAAAGCATCCGATCGCCGGGCGAAATCTCTGCCGCCAGCGCGATCCAGCCCTGCCTCGGATCGATCCCCATCAGATTGCGGACGAGATAGTCGCCGGTGTCCGAGCCGGAAACCGGCAGGCCGGCGAAAATCAGCCCGCCGAGGCGGCGCGGATCGCGCGCCAGTTCGGGGCCGGTATCGTCCAGAAAGACCGCAAGCGCGGGGCGGCCGTCAATTTTCATCACAATATTGTCACGGGCTTCGTCGATGCGGCGAACCGGACCGATCGGCACGCAGCCCTGCGTCAAACCGGTCGCGACGGCGATTTCGGGCGCCAGCAGCAGCCCCGAGAGCCCGCCCGCGCCGAACGGGGCGGCCGTGTTCCCGGCACCGCCGACCGCTCCGGCGAGCAGCGGTTGCGGCGTGTTGTGCGACATAAGACCGCCGACCAGAAAGGCGCCGCTCGCGGCGGCGGCATCGACAGTGACCCGCGCCGGGTCGGGGCAGCGCGGGTCGGCGTGGACCAGGGCGAGGGTCGGCGCGACGGTCTCGATCCAGGCGGCGTGCTGCCTCGGTATGTCGGCGGCCGGGTCCGGCGTCGCGCCGAACAGCCGGAACCCGTCAGGCGCCAGATCCGCGAGCAGCAGGGCGGCGGCGGGGCGGTCGTACACCTCGGTCCCGGCGGCACCGACACCGAGACCGACCCCGCCGACCCAGGCGGCGGTGCCGGTTGCTTCGCTCAGTTCGCGAACGAGCTGCGGCAAGGCCGGGCCGGCCGGCTCGCTGACATACAGGACGCCGAGCGCGGCACGCTGCCCGGCGGGTAGCTGGCGGCACAGCCGCTCCGCCAGCATCCCGGCGTCGCCCTCGGCGAACGCGGCGGCAAAACCGGCGTTCATGGCCGATCTCCGAGCAGATCGGCGATCCGCGGCGCGATGCGCTCGACGATTTGCGCCACGCCGCGCGCGTTCGGGTGCAGACCGTCCGGCTGATTGAGTTCCGGCCTCATCGCCACACCCTCCAGAAAGAACGGATAAAGCGCCACTCCGTGCGCGCGCGCAAGCTCCGGATAAAGGCTGTCGAATTCCTTCTGATACTTTTTGCCCCAGTTCGGCATGGCGCGCATCCCGACGAGCAGCAGCCTGGCGCCGCTCGCCTTGATCCTCGCGATGATCTTGTCGAGATTCGAGCGCACCTCCGACGGCTCGATGCCGCGCAGCATGTCATTTGCCCCGAGTTCGAGGATCACAAGGTCCGGCTTGTCCGCGAGAGACCAGTCGAGCCGCGCCAGCCCGCCGGCCGTGGTGTCGCCGACAGCCCCGGCATTCTCGACCCGGGCAACGATGCCGCGGGTCCGCAGCGCCCGCTCCAGCTGCTCGGGGAAACTGTCTTGGGGCGGCAGACCGAAGCCTGAGGTCAGGCTGTCGCCGAACGCCAGGATCACGGGCGCCCGGCCCGCGGCCGGTGCGTCGGAGACGAGCCCGGCCCAGAGCGCCGCCAGCAGCAAAGCCGCACATGCGAGGCGCGACGCAAAGGGTGCAGGGGATGCAAGAAATGTCACTTCTGCCTCGCGATGCGGGGCGCGACTTCTGTCATTCCACCGTGACTTCCCACCGTGGCTTCGCGCCGGCGCATCAGGGCGGCGATTTGATGCGAGCCCTCGTCGGCGCGTCGCCCGAGCGCGGCGACGATGCGCGGCCGATCGCCGGCCGGCCGGTTCTGGCTCAGCTTGAACTTGCCCTCGAGCCGGGTGACGGCGATCTCCACGCCGACGATCCCGCCCAGCATCGATTCGAGATAGGCCGGCGGCAAGTCGCGCATGCGCCACGGCCTGGTCTCGCGGGCCTCGTGCCGTTGCGACAGCCTGTCGAGCATGTCGCGCAGCCATTCCCGGTCGCGGATCGCGCGGGGCGTGCCGTAGGCGTGCACCGAGGCGTAGTTCCAGGTCGGCACGGCGGGACCCGCTTCGTACCAGCTCGGCGAGATATAGGCATGCGGCCCGGTGAAGATCGCCAGCACCTCGGCGCCGGCATCGAGATCGGCGATCTGCGGATTGGCGCGCGCGATGTGGCCCTCTAGCAGCAAGCCTCGGTCGCGGCGCGCGACCAGGAACGGGATCTGGCTCGCGATCAGCTCCGTGTTGTCGCCGCGGCGGCTGCCGCTGCTCACCAGCAACCCGAATTCGTGGTCTTCGATATGCGAGACCAGCACCTCCGGGTCGTTCTCGGCGAAAGCCGGCGGCAAATAAACCATGATGCCCCCTCGATTGCGCGACTCGATCAGTTCAGCCGAGATATCGCGCCAGCACGCTGCCGAGCAGCCCCATCCCCGAGAGCATCAATATCCCGCCCGAGCCGCGGTTGATCCAGACCAGATGATTGCGGCGAAAAGAGTGACGCAGCATCCCGGCGCCCAACGCCAGCCCGCCCCACCATATCAGCGAGCCGAGCCACACCCCGAGAACGAGGATCGCCGCTCCGGCGAGCGTCGCATCCTCGCCGGTGAAGCCGATACCGGCGAAAATCGCCAGAAACGCCAGGATTGTGATCGGGTTGGTCAGTGTCAGCGCAAACGTCGAGGCGAAGTCGGCAAGCAGCGTTTCGGGGTCGCGTTGCGACTGCGTACCGGCAAGCGGCTCCGCCGTGAAAGCCGACATTCCGAAAAACAGCAGAAACCCGGCGCCGACGACGCGCAGCCACTCCTGATAATCGAGCAGCAGATCCGAGACGAACGTCAGGCCGAACCCGGCGATGATGCCGAATATCGCGTCGCCGGTCGCCGCTCCGAGCCCCGAGACAAACCCGGCAAGGCGGCCATCGAAGATCGTCCGGCGGATGCACAGGACGCCGACCGGGCCGGCCGGCACGGCGATGATCAGGCCGACCAGCACGCCCTTCCATAAAAACGCCAGCATCCGCGCCCAAGAGTTCGGAAATTGGCCGCCAGTCTCCGGGAACGGCCGATCGCGCGCAACCGAAATGCGCCGGCTGCGAACGGCTCCCACGGCAAAACCCCCGGCGCCAAAACCCCGAGCCGCCCGGCGCGAAACGCGCTATCCTCGGCCGCACGATGCGGAGAGGATCGACATGGCGACAGACGGCGACGGCGGTGGCGCGTATCAGTTCGAATTTGCCGCGCTCGACGGCGGCAAACTGCCGCTCGCGGCGTGGCGGGGCCACCCGGTACTGGTGGTCAACACCGCCTCGTATTGCGGCTACACGCCGCAATACCGCGATCTCGAAGGCCTGTGGCGGCGCTATCGCGGGCGCGGCCTCGTCGTTCTCGGCGTCCCGTCCAATGATTTCGGTCAGCAGGAGCCGGGCGGCGCCGACGACATAAAACAGTTCTGCGAGACGAAGTATCAGGTCGATTTTCCGCTGACCGAGAAATATCGGGTGATCGGCGGCGGCGCCCACCCGTTCTACCGCTGGGTCGCGGCGCAGCTCGGCGAGGACGGCGCGCCGCGCTGGAATTTCCACAAATATCTGATCGGGCCTGACGGCCAGCTCGCCGGCGCCTGGCCGTCGCGGGTCGCGCCGCTCGACCCCGCCATCGTCGGCGAGATCGAGGCGATGCTGCCCGAACAATGAGGCATTAGACGGCCCGGCCGCCTCCGCGGATGGGACGGCCCCACCCTTGGAGCATTGGCGTTCCGGCGTGGCTGCCGGTAAGTAGCGCCGCACGCCGATACAAGGAGAGAAAACTATGAGTGGACTTGGGTGGCGTTTGGGCGCCGCCAGCATCGGGTTGCTGCTTGCGCTCTCGACGCTGCCGGCACTGGCGCAAGCACAGAAGCAGGGTGATGCGGCACAAGCCGGCGAAGGAACCCCGAAACGCGGCGGCACGCTGACCTACATGATCCCGGCCGACGCGCCACCGACCTTCGACGGGCACCGCGAGACGACGTTTGCAACCGTGCACACCGCGGCGCCGTTCTACAGCGTGCTGATCCGTATCAATCCTGACAACCCGGCCTCGACGACCGATTTCGTGTGCGATCTGTGCACCGAGATGCCGACGCCGAGCGACGGCGGCAAGACCTACACGTTCAAGATCCGCAAGGGGGTCAAGTTCCACGATGGCTCGCCCCTGACCGCCGCCGATGTCGCGAAAAGCTGGCAGATGATCGTGTTCCCTCCGGAGGGCATTCTGAGCCCGCGGTCGGCCAATTACGAGATGGTCGACAAGATCGAGAACCCCGATCCCGAAACCGTCGTCTTCCGCCTCAAGTTTCCGACGACCGCTTTTCTGCCGGCACTGGCCGACCCGTTCGCCTGGATCTACAAAAAGGACATCCTCGAAACGGACCCGCACTGGTACGAAAAGAACATCATGGGGTCCGGCCCGTTCAAGTTTACCGAATACGATGTCGGACAGTCGATCAAGGGCGTCCGCAACCCGGATTACTATATCCCGGGCAAACCCTACCTTGATGGGATCGTCGCGATATACGCGCCAAAGCAGGCGACCCGCGTCGATGCGATCCGCTCCGACCGCGCCGCGATGGAGTTCCGCGGTCTGCCACCTTCGTCGCGCGACGATCTGAAAAAGGAACTCGGCGACAAGATCGCGGTCCAGGAGAGCGACTGGAACTGCGGCAGCGTCGTCACGATCAACCATGAGAAAAAGCCGTTCGACGACGTGCGCGTCCGGCGGGCGCTGACCCTGGCGATCGACCGCTGGAACGGCGCCAAGGCGCTCTCCAAGATCGCCAACGTCCATACCGTTGGCAGCATCGTCTTTCCGGAACACCCGCTGGCGCCGAGCCAGGAGCAGTTGCACGAGGTCGCCGGCTTCTGGACCGATATCGAGAAGTCGCGCGCCGAGGCGAAGCGTCTCTTAAAGGAGGCCGGGGCCGAGAACCTCGAATTCGAGATGGTAAACCGGGCGGTCGATCAGCCCTACAAATATGTCGGCATCTGGCTTGTCGACGAATGGCGCAAAATCGGCGTCAAGGTCAACCAGCGCGTGCTGCCGAGCGGGCCGTTTGTCGCCACCGAACGCTCGGGCGATTTCGCGGTCGTGCTGCAGGCCAACTGCCACAGCGTCGTCAACCCGCTCGCCGACGTGACCCCGTATCTTTCGGACAGCCACGAGAATTACGGGCATTACGACGATCCGAAGTCCGACGAACTGTGGAACCAGGCGCTGCACGAGACCGACCCGGAAAAACAGAAGCAGCTGATGTGGCAGTTCTCGAAGCGCATCATGGATGACGAGGCGCACAAGATCATGGTCTTGTGGTGGTACCGGATCATCCCGTACCGGTCCTACGTCAAGGGCTGGAAGATCAGCCCGAGCCATTACATCAACCAGGATTTGGCCAACGTCTGGCTCGACAAGCCGGAAGGCTGAGCGGCGGGATCGCCGGTCGGCGGGACAGTCGCGCACCCGGATGTTCGATATCGCGACCGTGACCGCCGGCCGCCGCATGCCTCGGAGGCGAAAGCCTGTGCTCCGCGGCGCAAAAGCGACGGCTTCTCCTAAGGTAGGTGATGATCGCTGGCCTGCATTGCGCTATGAGTATAGGTTGCGGCTCCGATCAGTGTCGCCACGAGCGCGCTTCTGAGGGCTGCCAGATCCGCCGGGTGTAGCGCGGCTCCGACGAAATTGTCGCGCTTCGGCGAAAGGTTCGGTTCGGCAATCCCCGGGGATCGCGCCGCGGCATATTCGGCTCAGGTTTGATAAGCAATGTTCCGTTACATCATCCGACGGCTCCTCCTGGTCATACCGACCTTGTTCGGCGCCGCGACGCTGGTCTTCATCTTGATGCGCCTCGTTCCGGGCGACATCTGCCTGGTGCGCCTGGGGTCGGGCGGCACCAGCTTCACGGCCGACGCGCTGGCCGCCTGCCACGCCGAAATCGGCATCGACCGGCCCTGGATCCTGCAATATCTCGATTTTCTCTGGGGCCTGATCACCTTTAACCTCGGCAACTCGATGTGGTCGGGCAAGCCGGTGATCAGCGAGATCGCGACCCGCCTGCCGGTATCGCTCGAAATCGCGATCTTCGCGTCGATCATCTCGGTTATCGTCGCGATCCCGCTCGGGACGATCTCGGCGCTGCGGCAGAACAGCTGGATCGACCTGCTGGTGCGCAGCGTCTCGATCGCCGGTCTCGCGACGCCGTCGTTCTGGCTCGGCATCATGTCGATCCTTATCGTGCTCGATCTGACCCAGGCGGTCACCGGGCATCCGTGGATGCCGCCGATCGATTATGTGCCGCTATGGCAGGACCCGCTGCGCAACCTGTCGATCATCTTCCTTCCGGCAATCACGATCGGGTATCGCTACGCGGCGGTCTCTATGCGCATGACCCGCTCGGCGATGCTCGAAGTGCTGCGCGAGGACTACATCCGCACCGCCCGCGCCAAGGGTCTGGTGCGGCGCATCATCATCAATCGCCACGCGCTGAAGAACGCGATGCTGCCGGTGGTAACGGTAATCGGCATCGAGTTCGCGTTTCTGATCGGCGGCCTCGTCGTCACCGAACAGGTGTTCAACCTGAACGGCATCGGCCGTCTGATGGTCCTCTCGGTACAGAACCAGGACTACACGCTGACCCAGGCGCTGGTCATGTTCGTCGTGACGGTCGCCATTTTGAGCAACCTCGTCGTCGATCTGGTCTATGCGTGGCTCGACCCGCGCATCCGCCTCGCCTGACGCCTGCGGCATGAAGAGACAACAGCCATGACAGTCGCTTCCCCAACCCCGAACGGCGTCTCCGCCCTCCGCGACGACCGTGCATTGGCGCCACGCGGCCCGTTCGCGGCCGTTTGGGACTTTCTGCGCCGCCAGCCGGTCGGCTCGATCGGCATGTTCCTCGTGCTGGTGTTCGGGCTGGCCGGCATCTTCGCCGACGTGCTGGCGCCGTATAACCCGACCGCGAACGACTTTGCGGCGATGACCGAGCCCCCGAGCTGGGCGCACCTCCTCGGCACCGACCAACTCGGCCGCGACCTCTTGTCCCGCATTCTGTACGGCGCGCGCACCGCGTTTCTTGTCGGGCTGACCTCGGCGATGGTCGGCGGCTTCGCCGGCCTGATCCTCGGCGTCGCGAGCGCCTATTTCGGCGGCCAGATCGATTTGTGGCTGCAGCGCTTTATCGACATCTTCATGGCGTTTCCGCTGATCATTATGGCGCTGGCCGTCGTGTCGATCTTCGGCACCGGCGTCTGGAACGTCATCGCCGCGATCACGATCCCGCTGATCCCGCGCTGCGCCCGCGTCGTCCGTTCGAGCGCGCTGGCGATCCGCGAGATACCTTACGTCGATGCCGCCCGGGCCCTCGGCTTTGGCCACCTCCGGATCATTATGGCCCACATGGTGCCCAATGTGATGGCGCCGTTCCTCGTCATCGTGACGGCCTTTGTCGGACAGGCGATCCTCGCCGAGGCGTCGCTGTCCTATCTCGGTCTCGGCGTGCAGGAGCCGGTGCCCGCCTGGGGGCTGATGCTGCAGGGCGGCGCCGAGGAATACGCGACGACCGCGCCGTGGATCGCGGTGTTTCCCGGCCTCGCGATCATGCTGACCGTGTTCGGCATCAATCTATTCGGCGACTCGCTGCGCGACGTTCTCGACCCAAAGCTGCGCGACCGCTGAACGGGCCGCGTCTGTTACCCGCCGGCCCGATCCTCGCCGTCTACAGAGTCAACGAGTTGACATAGGCGGCGAGATCGCGCGCGGCCGCCACGAGCGCATCCGAGGCCGTGGCAATACTGGCCGAGACGCGATCGATCGCGTTCTCCGTGTCGGTGAACCTGTCAAGTTGGGTTCGGCGCAGGGCCGGCTCGTTACCGACCGCCGACAGATTGGCGCGCAGCCGGTTTTCGTCCTCGAGCAGCCGGGCTCGCTCTGCCTGGAGCCGGTCGAGTTCGCCTTTTTGCCGCCCGACCTGCTGCCGGCGCGCCGCAACCTCCGCCAGCGCCTGTTTCATTTTCGGGTCGAGCTCCGCCGCGGATGCCAGGGCGCCGAGCCGCCTGTCGTCGGCGTCGAGCAGACGGATCGTCTCCTCGATTGGCTGCTCCTCGACGACCGTGAGGCTCCCATCGCCGCCGGCCGGCAGCTCCGCCGGAATACGATAGGCGTGCGGCGTCAGCTCGACGGTCTTCGGGTCGGGCGACGTCAATACCGCGCCGGTGCGCCGCGGCTGCTCGATCGACAGCGCCGGGGGTGGCGGCCCCGCCGCTTTCACCCGGTACGTCGTGGTCCAGCGCAGCACCCGGCCGATCCGCACCACTCCGTCGGCAACCGACGCCTTGACGATCGGCCGGCGTTCCGCGGTGCTGCGGTCGATCGTGACCTTGCCGTCGAGCGCATAGCTCAACAGCCGCTTATCGCCAGCGGGAAACGCGGCGAGCCGCGCGTCGCCGAGATAAAGGGCGCTGCCGTCCGGGTTCCGCCGATAGAGCGTCAGGGCGCCCGGCGGCAATCCGCTACCGCTGTCGTTGGTCATCTCGACCGCGGCGAGCGGGTGATTTGCGTTCACGGCCGGTTGGTACAGATCGATGCGGCGCGTCGGCAGTTCGCGGTCGAGCAGCGGCAGCATCAGGCTCTGCCCGGCCGCGACGGTGACCTTATAGGGTGGTGTAAAGGCGACCTGCGTCGGTTGTTCGGAAACCTGCGCCGCTTCGATCGATGCGATCTGAGATGGCGGGGGCGGCGGCGCGGGCCCGGCTGGGGCCGCTATCGCCGCCTCGCCGCCCTGGCGCGGGCCGGCCGCCTGGAATGCGCGCCGCTGCGGCGGGGCGGCTTCCTCCTTGGCGCGGGGCTCGGCCGCCATTGCGACGGCGCCGGTGTCGGGCGGCGGCAATATGCGGTCGCCCGATTCGACCGGCACGGTCGGCCGCTTTACGTAATAGCTTTCGTAAAGCGCTTGCCGAAACGTGACCGGGTTGCCGGACAGCAGCGTCAGCTCGACATCCTGCCACGGCCGGCCGCTGAAATTCTCGAGCACGGCCCAGCCCTGCAGCCGGGCCGTGTGCCCCTGCGCGGCCTCGGCGTCGGCGGGCAGGCTGAGCCGGTACGACGCCTTCCACAGAGGCATCGCGACGACATAGCCGAGCCGCACCGTGCGCGCCGCGCCGCCGTGCACGTGCACGCTGAGCCGACGCTGGCCCGACAGGCGATAGGCCGCGATCCGCGCCAGCGCGGTGTTGACCTGCCGCTGCAATTCGGGGTCGGCGAACGCGATCGCCTCGACATCCTGCAGCACGGCCTGCTGCAACCCGGCCGGCGTCATGACGCTGACCCGCGCCCGGGTCTCCGCGACGCCGCCGGGTCCCGACACGGTCTCCTGATCGACATGCACCAAGCGGCCGGCGAGCGTTCGCGGGCCGACAACGCGGATTTCCGACCCCTGCAGCGCGTTCAGCAGGTCGGCCGCCGAATTCAGAACGGCGGGATCGAACGGCAGATCGGCAAAGCTCTGCGCCAGCGGCTCGCGTCCCGGCAGCGTCACTTCGCCGACCCCGCCTACGGAATCATAGACCACGAGGCTTTTCAGCACATCGTCGACCTGGTCGAGCGGTACGTCGAGCGTCACCGTCGCATCGCCTTCGACCGGCGCCTCGTATTCGAAATAGCCGACCCCGCCGCTCGACAGCATAACCCGCTTCAAAGTCGGGGTCGCCGCGATAGCGGGCAGCGCACCGCAGCACAACACAAGCATCGCGGCGCAGCCGCTGAAATGCCGCCACATACATCCCTCCGTCGCCGACTCGGCGCGAGTACCGCCACGTCATCGTGGCGGATTTGGGACGGTTCGGGCGCCGTCATGTCTCCACGCCGCCGTCGCCAGGCCCCTCTTGACATGGCTGCGGCCGGTTCGGCTCACCGTCGGACAAGCTGTGCCGAACTGATCGGCACAGTGACGCTTGGTTATCCGATCTTTGGCAACTTCCGGTCTGCGAACGTGGACGCGGCGGCGCTATCTCCGTTGGGGCTTACATCGCCCCCGAGCGCCACCGCCGGTTCAGGTCAATTCGAGAGCGATCCCTTGGCCTCCGACAATTCAGGCCGGGTCGCCTCGTCCACGACAACGAGCGCCAGCAGCTTCTGGTAGGCCTCGCGCGATGACGCGGCGTCCCCGGCCGCTTTGGCCGCTCTCGCCTTGCCGAGAAGACTGCGGAATCGGTTCGGTTCATTGCGCAGCGACTCCTCGTATTCGGCGCGCGCCGCGGCCGGGTCGTTCAGGCTCAGCAGCACGTCGCCGAGCAGTTCTCGCGCCGGCAGGACCGCGGCGGGGGTCGCCGGGTGCTTGTCCATCGTCGCGTCGAGATCGGCCGCCGCCCGCACCAACTCCACCGCTTTCGCATTGTCGCCCTGAGCATGCGCCAGGATGCCGGCGGCGGCGATCCGTTGGACCTCGACCTGGTCGGCCCAGTAGGTATCCTTCGCCGCGAGCAATTTTTCCCTGAGCGCCTGGAGATTGGCGATTTCCACCTCCGCGCCTGCGGTGTCCCCGGTATTCGCCTTGCCGAGCGCGCGGGCGAACGAGACCATCGCCTCGGCCCACGGGAAGCGCTCCATCGGGAAGCCGATTTCGGGCGCGGTCAGCCCGGCGGCCTCTTGCCAGTCGCGCCGTTCGAGCACGTAGCGGACCGGGATCGCCGCGACGGCGTAGGCGGTCGGCAGGTTGGGGGTGGCGCTCTTGCGGTATCCGGTCAATTCGTCGAGCACCTCCTTCGCCTTCGCGTCCTGCGCCCTCTGCAGATAGGCGTAGACCATGTAATCCATCGTATGGACGGTCTCGCCGTCATACGAACCCGGACCGAGGCTCTGCCGGACGTATTTCACCGCGGCGTCATGTCCGGCCCGGTTCGACTCGATCGACTGCCCCCACAGTCCCAGCCGCGTGAAGATATGCGACGGCATGTGCAGCGCATGCGGCACTTCCGGCGCGATCTTCGAATAGCAGATTGCCGCGTCGAGCCCGGCCTCGGCGAATTTCGCCGAATCGTCGCTGTGGATCAGATAATGCACGACGCCGGGATGCTCGGGCTGCTCCTTCCAGACCTTGTTGAGAATGTCGGCGGCCTTGCGCTGGTTGGCGTAGCTCTTGTCGGTCGGCAGCGCCGCCGCGTTCAGCGCCAGTGCGTAGAACACGCCGGCCTCGCGGTCCTCGGGGTAGCGCTGGTAAAGCTGTTCCATCGCCGTTTCGTAGGCCACGGTGCGCGTGCGGTGGTCGAGCTTGTCGCTGTCGCGGAAAAAGACCCCGACCGCCGCGATATAGTCCTTCTCACGCTCGGTCTTCGGCGCGGCTTCCGTCGCCTTCGCGACCGCTTCCGACCCCGCCTTCAGCATCGCCGGGCTAGGCGGGAACCACAACGGGTACCAGTTGCTCATCGCGATGCCCCAATACCCCATCGCGCAGCCGGGTTCGGCCTTGGTGATCTCGGTGAACTGCCGCAGCGCCTCCGGATACCAGAACGAATGCAGTATCCACACGGCGTGGTTGAACGATTTCTGCGACTCGGCCCCGCAAGAGATCGGGAAGTTCACTTCACCCTTACCGGCCGCCGCGGGTTCGGCCGCTTTGGAGAAATTCGGCATCAACCAAAGGCCGGCCGCGATCAGGGCGATGCCGGCCAGACGGGTCGTCATGGCCTTCCTCCCAATACTTGGCGTCCCGTTTGATTATGCGTTGCGGTACGCCGCTGTGATTGAAGCGAGTGTAGCACGCCGAGCGGATTCCCGTACTCAATATTTGGGAGCGGCGCGGTGCTTGCTCGTACCCGGGGGAAGCTCAAGAATGCGCCTCGCACCGGCACTGGGATAAACTATGGAATTCACGATCCCCGAGGAAGTTCTCCACCTTAAGGAACGCACCGAGCGCTTTGTGCGCAACGAGATCATGCCGCTGGAGAAGGATCCGCGGCAGGACGCGCACGGCACGTCGGACGAATTCCGCCTGGAGCTTATCGCGCTGGCGAAACGCGCTGGCCTCCTGTCGCCGCATGTCGGGCGCGAATGGGGCGGGCTCGGTCTCGACCATCGCGGCAAGGCTGTCGTGTTCGAGGCCGCCGGCTACGCGCCGCTGGCGACGCTCGCGATGAATATTTTTGCCCCCGACGAAGGCAACATGCACCTCCTGGAACAGGTCGGCGACATCAGGCAGAAGGAAGAATGGCTGCGGCCGCTCGCCGCCGGCGCGATCCGCTCGTGCTTTATGATGACCGAACCGGCGCCGGGTTCCGGCTCCGATCCGGGGATGCTGCTGACCACGGCGCGACGCGATCCGGCCGGCAACCGCGGCGACTTTGTCATCGACGGCGACAAATGGCTGATCACCGGCGCGGTCGGCGCGAGCGTAGCTATTATCATGGCGCGCAACGAGGACGATCCGCTGGGTCCGGCCGGCGCGACGATGTTCCTCGCGCCGATGGATGCGCCCGGCATCCATATCGAGCGCGTGCTCGACACGATGGACCGTTACATGGCCGGCGGTCATGCCGTCGTCCGTCTGGAGGGCTTGCGCGTGCCCGAAACCGCGGTCCTCGGCAAGGTCGGTCAGGGGTTCCGCTATGCCCAGGCCCGGCTCGCCCCGGCCCGCCTCACGCATTGCATGCGCTGGCTCGGGGCGGCGCGGCGCGCGCACGACATCGCGACCGATTACGCACGCCGCCGCACCGCTTTCGGCAAGCCATTGGGCGAGCACGAGGGGGTCGGCTTTATGCTCGCCGACAACGAGATGGACATCCACACCGCGCGGCTCGCGATCTGGCATTGCGCCTGGGTGCTCGACAACGGCGAGCGGGGCCGCCACGAATCGAGCATGGCCAAGGTGATCTGCTCCGAGGCGATCTGGCGCGTGGTCGACCGCTGCGTGCAGATCCTCGGCGGGATGGGCATCACCGACGACACGATCGTTGCCCGCCTGTTTCAGGAGGTGCGGCCCTTCCGCATATACGACGGCCCCTCGGAGGTGCATCGCTGGTCGATCGCCCAGCGCGTGCTGCGCACCGGCGGGACCGCACCGTGACCGGGCCCTTTCATCCTGACTCCATCGGCTCGGCTCGGACTATTGTGCCCGGCCGTCGCGCGGCGCAAACTCCATTCAAGTCAGTTGTCGAGACCTGACGCGGATATATTGAGGCGATCCAGCGTTTGTCGAGCGGCCGGGATACCGCGCAAATTCAGCCCTGAGCAGTTGGGAGGATGATATGGCGGAGCTTGTCGTTGTCGGGTTCGATGCGCCGCAGGAAGCCGACCGCGTGCTGGACGAGCTGCATCGGTTGCAGCGCGAATATCTCGTCGATTTGGCCGACGCGGTCGTCGCGATCAGCGACGCGAACGGCAAGGTCAAGCTGAAGCAGAGCGTCGATCTGGTCGGTGTCGGCGCGGCGTCCGGCGGCCTCTGGGGGGCGATGTGGGGCACGCTGGTCGGGCTCTTGTTCCTGAACCCGCTGCTCGGGGCGGCGGCGGGGGCAGCCTTCGGGGCCGGCGCCGGCGCGCTGTCCGGGAAACTGTCGGATTTCGGGATCGACGACAATTTCATCCGGTCGCTCGCCGATCACCTCAAACCCAACACCTCGGCGCTGTTCCTGCTGGTCCGCAAGGTACAGCCGGAACGCGTGCTGAGCGAGCTTTCGCAATTCCGCGGCCGCGTCATCCGATCATCGCTGTCGCCCGAACAAGAGGCGCGATTGCAGGCCGCGCTGTCGGGCGCCGGTGTAAGCATGCCCGGCGCGTCTTCGTCAGCCGCAACCGCGGGCACCGGCGGCGCTCCACCCGCCTCCACGCCGCAGACGGCCTGAGCCGTACCGGCCCCTTTCCCGACGCGTCGGTTGTCGGCGCGTTATCGCTTCCGGTTGAACCGTGGTTCCCGCGAAAACGGGAACCCGGAACCCGTACCGGGCTTGACTCGGGCGCAAACGACAAACCGCTTGCCCCGGACTTGATCCGGGGATCGGCGGCAACGTCGCGGTTCAATTTTAACACAACGCTCTACGCGTTCTTCCTGGCAAACCTCTGCCGCGGTGGTTCGTCTGGCTGCTGCGCAAACTTTTCGTCAAGCTCGGCTATGATTTGCTCACCACGCTCGGGATCGATCTTGCGGAGGATCGCGTCGATTTTGTCCTCCACTAGGTCGCTCCCCTCTTTCGATTGCGGCGACCCGAGATGCAGGAGAATGGCAAGGCCTCCGACTTGCCAGCGCAACTGAAGAAACTCCGATTGCCAGTTCTCGAACGTGTCGCGCAGCATCTGCGTCACGTAGTCCGAGACCTGAATCGGCTGATTGCGGGCAAGCTGCTCGCTTGTAAAACTGAACCAGCCGAATACCCAATGCCCGGCGATGGAAAATACAAAAACGCCAGGGTTATCCCAGGCGTAGCCGTATTTCCAGCGGCGCGGATTCATGATTTGCCTCCGTAACACTCGACATACGGTCTCGCGGGGCACGGGCACGGCCCCGACGACCCCGCCGGTTTCGCCGTGCGCGCATGAACGACGCTAAAATTGCCGCAATCGCATCGCATACTGCACCATTGTTGAGAGCGACGAGGCGCGCCGGTGCATCGCTTTAATTCCCTGCTTGGTTTTGGAGATTCGCTGATCGGCCGCGGAAATTCCCTGTTCGGGTTGCGCCGATTTCCCGTTCCCGGACTGAGAGAACACCTCCAAGTCACTGGCCTAATGGATGAAGTCGACCAGAGGCCGGCGCCCAAAGGAAAAAATTCCCTGCACCAGGGAATCGGCGCCGCTCATGATGCGCGCCGGAAAACGACAGTTCGGATTCCGATGCGCCTTACACCCGCACCAGGATCAGCGACGGGTTCACTATCGAGGCGACGGTACTCACCGAGCTGGATGCATGCACCATGACATTGCATTTGGATAGTAAAACGATGTCGATCAGAACATCCTCGGCGTCAGCAATGGATAGCCGGTCCCAGTCGCGAAAGTGTACCTCCGGCGCATCGGATATCGTACGTTGAACATCGTCGCGAACAAACAGTTTGTTCCCAAACGCGCACCGGAATGCCGTAACAGCCTCGGCATCGTCCGTCGCAAGAACGATAGTGCAATCCGAAATACCCTCCCCCGCCACAACGGACAATATCGACTCGACGGTCTTTACAAACACATCCGACGACGGCACGTACCCGTTGCTCTGCAAATCGGCAACCAATGCGTTGCCGACGCGCCGGTGGATGCCGACGCAAAAGCGTCCAGCCAGAAATTTCTCTTGGATCCGGCATACTTCCTCGAGCACTCGCTGGTTGGTTATTTCCAGCCAACGCAGCCCGACGGCATGATAGACGCGCCGATGGTTTTGTAGAGTCGTTCCCGACAGGTGATCCTTACCGGTGCCCCAGAACGCAAAATCGATGCGGGTCGCCGCCCGATGCGCGGTTTCGGAAAGTGGAGTCCCTAATCCGCGAAACAATCGAGCCCAGACATCGTCTCCGATCTCGCCGTAGCGAAATCCTATCTCGGTCCCTTCCAGCACCCAGTCCACATATACGCTCGCGTCGGAACGCAAGCGCCGCACCACTTCGAGCACGTGCAGCAGATTCGCCGCAAGCCCTTCTTCCGGATAATGCGGAATAATAACCGATCGGGCGAGCCCTGATGTCAAGCTTGCAACAAACACGCTTGACGCGGCGCGCCGCTTTTCCTTCAGCACCTCGATGAGACGAAACCGCCGCCGGCGTACGGCGAGCCAGCCGCCGCGCTCGTCACGGGCATATACGGCGAGGCGATAACGAAGGGGGGCGATCGCCCATGCCCGTCCCGCGTCGAACCCGGCGCGGACCAAGGCGCGAGGCGCCCACCGGAGGACGGCCAGATTGCGGAAGACGAGTGTCGCGAAGGCGGATATCGCGACTTTACCGGCCAATTTCACGCATCGTGTCCGACATCCGCCAACGCAAAGCCGATCCCCTCATCGGATTAAAGCCCGGCAGACCGCCTCGCGGCACTATCCCGGATAACCGCCCCGGGCGCGTCGCCGGAAGCGGCTTAGAAAAACGCCAGCGTGCGGATTTCGATGCTCTCGCGCGGGCGCGCGCGGAGCGGGGCGTTCGGGTCCTTGAAAGCGGTGTGCGCGGTCCAGCGGGCGCGGCCGTCGCGCAACGATTCATAGACCTTGAACACCAGCGCCTCGTCCGGCCGCATGCGCGGAAACCAGTACCAGCGCTGATCCGGGTCGTAGGTAATCGCGTAGGTCTGGCCGACCCGGTCGGGATAGCGCCGCTCGTTGACGACGAGCGTCTCGGGCTTCACGGTCTGCGCGTCGCAGATCGCGAGCGGATGGCTTTCCACCGGATGGTTGATCGGCCGCCATACCTGGATGATCGCGAACCGGCTGCGCAGCAAGGCCTCGGCCTCGTCGCCCATGATGTCGCGCACCCGCTGCGGCCCGGACCATTCGGTGTAGTCGTTGTGGACGCGGCTGACAATGTCGCGGATTTTCCGGGTTTCGCGCTCCGTGCCGCTGGCTGTGCGCAGCGTATGGTCGAACACGACAACCCGCCTGGCGCCGCTGACCTGTTTTATCAGCGCCTCGCATTCCGGGTAGTAGACGCGGCGCACCTCGCCATCATCGTCGAAATTCCCGACCCGCGAGTGGTGCGGCACAAAGCGGAACCCCTCGCGCTCGAACTCGAACCGGTCGGCATGCGGTCGTCCATTATGGAGGCGCACGCGATGCGTTGCGTTCTCGCCGCCCTCGCGATCATCGGTCCCGCCGGGCTGGGCGACATACGTCACCAGCTTCTCGGGCTTGGCGAGATAGATCAGCTCCGCCTCGATCGTGTCGGGAGCGGCGTCGAGTTCGGCGAGCGCAGCCATACCGGCCTCCGCGATGGTTCCGCGACGAAGATACGCACCCCGGCTTCCGGTCACAACCGGCGAAACACGCCGGTAGCCCAGCTCTTATGGCGCGAGCAACTCCGGAAGGCGGCGGACCACGGTGCGCCGGCCGCGCTTCCAGACGGCGAGCGGCGGCCGGATTTCGGCGATCGCCTGCTCCGGGGTCTCGGCGTCGATCACGACCAGATCGGCCGGATTGCCAACCTTCAGCCCGTAATCCTTGAGGTTCAACAATCGCGCCGAGCGGTCGGTCAGCATCCCGAACAGCGCGCGCAACTCGCCGGGATCGGCGATCTGCAAGACGTTGGCGTGCAGGTTCGCCATGCGGATCAGCGAGCAGTCGCCATAGGGGGTCGCCGCGTTCAGCACGTTATTGCTCGAAACCGAGCAGGTGACGCCATTCTTCGCGAGCAGATTGGCATCGGCGACGCCGCGCACGACCGCGTGGTCGCGCTCGCGCCCCATCAGGTAGAGGTCGGTCGCGGTCAGTACGGTGACGGCGATCCCAGCATCGGCCAGCCGGCGCGCCAAGGCCGCGACCTCGTCGCGCGGCAGCAACGACAGCTTGGCCATATGCCCGGCGACGACACGCCCGCCGCGCTTGTAGCGCTCGGTCAAATCGAGCACTTGGTAGATGTGCATCTGCGTTGGGTCGTCGCCGACATCGAGATGCAGGTCGAGATCGACATCGAACTCGCTTGCCAGCGCGAAGACGCGCTCGATCTGCGCCGCGGGATCGCTGTCGTAGCGCGGCGCGGCGCCGAGCACCGGCGCGCCCTGTTTCAGCGCCTGAACGAGCAGCTCTTCGGTGCCGGGGTAATTGGTCATCCCGTCCTGCGGAAAGACGCAGATTTCCAGGTCGATCGCCCATCTGTAATCTTCCGCCAGCGCGCGCACCGCCTCGAAGCTGCGCAGTTCGACCGCCGGGTCGATTTCGAGCTGCGTGCGCATCCGCGTCGTGCCGTTGACGAGGCATTCCCGCAGCGTCGCCTCGGCCCGGCGATACACGTCCTCGACGGTGAAATCCTTTTTCAGCGGCGCGGTCATCGTCACCGGGTTGACCCGGCGGCCCTCGGGCAACGGGCAGCGGCCGACGATGCGCGACTTGTCGAGATGGATATGCGTCTCGACCAGCCCGGCGCAGACGAGCCGCCCGCCGGCGTCGTAGATTTCGCCGGCATCGGACAGGGAAGGCGCGAGCGCGGCGATCCGGCCGTCGCGAACGCCGATGTCGCAGGCCGGCTCGCCCGGCCGCTCGGCGAGGCGGGCATTTTTGATGATCAGGTCCACCGGGAGTGCCTCGGCTTTGTCACGGATCGCGATGCGAAACGCGCGAAGCATGAGGGCAGGCTCGGGGATCGGTCAATCCGCCAATCGGGCCCTTCCCGCCCAGAAACCGGCCGACCGCGATTTCCCGCGAATTCCCTGCCAACAGGGAATTTTGCAGGGAATTTTTCGCTTGCCGCCACCTAACCTACTGAATCGGCGAGCGGTTCTGCGCCGAAACGCCGCCGATCAGGGAATTTGCAGGGAATTTCTTGAACTAGCCGCAAACCTTTGAAACAATTGATATTTTTGCACGGCGCGGAGCGCTCCGGGAATTTTACAGGGAATTTTCCTGAAGCCAAACAACTCCATACACCGTCGCGTCATCCCCTGGCTGACCTCTCTCTTTAGCCCGACGGGTGCGCCCAAAAGCATCCGCCTCTCGACGCGTCGTTGCAGAGGGTATCACGAGAAAATGGCAATTCGGCGACGAGGTTCCCGTCACCTCGATCACGTCTTTTTCTATCAGGGACGGCGGTATTGCACCACGGGCGGCTGGCAATATAACGTCGTTGAATGA
>JBFXDF010000046.1:0-21231 GCA_050181375.1 Alphaproteobacteria bacterium | reverse complement strand
ATCTCGTCACGCCGGCGTCCGATCTCATCCGCCGATGGCGGCGTCTCCTCGAACGACGCGACCCCGTGCAGCACGTGATGCGTGTAGATTGTGCAGATCGCGGCGACGTCCGCGACGCGTGAGGGCCGGACGATGAGCTCGTCGCCGGTCATCCCGTGTCGGACCCTGCCTCAGATGACCCGGACCGGCCTGCCGTCGAGAAAACCGGTGATGTTCTCGACAATCTGCGGGTACGAGCTGCGGTAGTTCTCCTCGGTGACGTATCCGACATGCGGGGTCAGGATGACGTTCGGCGCCCGCCGTATCGGATGATCGATCGGCAGCGGTTCCTTGTCGTAGACATCGAACCCGGCATAGGCAAGCCGTCCTGTCCTGAGCGCCGTGATCACAGCCTCGGCATCGACGATCGGACCGCGCGACGTGTTAACAAGGATCGCGCTCGGCTTCATCAGCCCGATTTCGCGCGCCCCGACCAGCCCGCGGGAGCGCGCGCTCAGCACGAGATGTACCGAGAGAATATCCGAGCGGCGGAACAGCTCGTCCTTTTCGACCCGCTCGACGCCCTGTTCGGCGGCTTTCTCGGCCGTCAGGTTCTGGCTCCAGGCGATCGCCTTCATACCGAAGGCGAGGCCGACCCGCGCCACGGCGCTGCCGAGCCGGCCGAGACCGAGCAGGCCCAGCGTCTTGCCCGCAACGCGATGGCCGACATGGGTCTGCCAGCCGACGTGGCGCATGATGGCATGGTCTTCGGCGATGCGCCGAGTCGCGCCGAGGATCAGTCCCCAGGCCAGTTCGGCGGTATCCTCGTTGCCGCCCCCCGGCCCCCCCGTGCCGCAGACGGTGACGCCGCGGTCCTTCAGCGCCGCCATATCGAACGAGGCGTTGCGCATGCCGGTGGTGATCAGCAGCTTCAGCTTCGGGAGCCGCTCGACAAGGGTTTTCGGAAACGGGGTGCGCTCGCGCATCGCCGCGATAATCTCGGAATCGGCGAGCGTGCGCGCCGCCGAGTCTTCATCGACGAACGGATGCCGTTCAACGACGATCTCGACTCCGCGCGCCCGGACCGGCGACCAGTCGGCCATGTCGAGGGCGACACCCTGATAATCATCCAAAATGCTGAGCCGCATCGGTGCTCCTATCCGCGAACGGTCAGGCGGGCAGAACGCCCGCGAGCCCATTGCGCAGCCGTAACGATGTCACCGTACGGCGGGGCTTACCAGTCCTTTCCGGCCAAGTCAGGGCTGTTTACGGCGGATTGTAATACAGGCGCGAGCAGCTCCGAGAGCGCGGCCGGATCCCGCCAGCGGAGTTGGACCTCGAAGGCTGCGATCCCGCCGCGTACCGATGTTGGAAGCCGAACCCAGTCTTTCGCGGTGGTCACCAGCCGCGCGTCGGCGCGCTCCGCGGCACGGCGCAGTTCGGCGATCTCGGCCGCGCTGAAGCGGTGATGGTCGGGGAAGGGGCGCGCAGCGATGATTTCGGCTCCGGCATCTCGCAGACTGGCAAAGAACTTTGCGGGGCGGCCGATCCCGGCGAAGGCGGCGACCCTGATCCCGCGCCATCCCGTTGCGTCCACCGGTTCGAAAGCGGCGTGCAGGATCGGACGTCCGGCCTCTCGCACGCCTTTCGGCGGTTCGCCGTCGCCGATCAGAACCACAGTATCGGCTCGCGCCAGCCCGGCCCCGACGGGTTCGCGCAACGGCCCGGCCGGGATCACCCGGCCGTTACCGAACCCGTACTCGGCGTCGATGACAAGGAAAGACAGGTCTTTCGCGATTCCCGGGTTCTGAAACCCGTCATCGAGCACGATGATTCGGGAGCCGGCAGCCGCCGCAGCTCGGCATCCGGCGGCTCTGTCGCGCGCCACCCAGCACGGTCCGCTTCGCGCCAGCAGCAACGCTTCATCCCCGACAGCAACAGCGTCGTGACGGCCCGGATCGACGCGCACCGGCCCGGTGAGCCGCCCGCCATAGCCGCGCGTCAACACATGTACCCCGACGCCGCTTCGGGCGATAGAATCGACGAGCGAAAGGACAAGGGGCGTCTTTCCCGAGCCGCCGGCGACCAGATTGCCGACACAAATACCCGGTACCGGCGCCAGGTACGGCCGCGACACGGCGCGGCGCAGCGCTCCGACGCCGCTCCAAACCGCGCCGAGCGGCGCCAGCAGACCGGACGCAAGCCCACCCGGTTCGTCCCAGAACTCAGGGGCGCGCATCCTCGGTCGCCGCTGGCAAATCACGCCGCTTGACACGCTGCGCGGGCGATGCGGTTTGTTGCCGGATCGAGGCGAGCGCGTCGAGCCACGGCGCGAGCCGGCCGAGTACCTCGTCGAGAACCCCCGATTGCGCGGCTGCGACCCGCGCCGCCGCTGTCGCACGCGCCCGGCGCTCGCGAGGGTCTCGAATGAGCCGCACTACGGCCTCGGCGAGGCTCGCGTCATCGCAAACCGTCAACGCCGCTCCGGCCCGGTCGAGCGCCGCCGCCATCCCGGCGCAGTTGCTTGTGTCTCCGCCGTAAAGAATGGCGCAACCGAGCCGGGCCGCCTCGAACGGATTGTGACCGCCTTTGGTTACAAGCGATCCGCCGATAAAGGCGATATCTGCCAACCGGAACATCAGCCCCAATTCACCAAGCGTGTCCGCCAGGTAAATGTCGGTGTCCTCGGCAAGTACTTCGCCGCAGGCGCGCCGGGCGACGTTCAGCCCATGCTCTCGAAGCATTTCGGCGATCGTCCCGCCCCGCGCCGGATGACGCGGCGCGATGATCGTCAGGAGCCGCGCATGCTCGCGCGTGATCTGGATATGCGCAGCGGCGGCGATTTCCTCCTCACCGGGATGCGTGCTCGCGGCAATCCATACCGGACGATCATCGATCCGGAGCCGCAACGCAGCCAGTTCCGTCGGATCGGCCGGAAGCGAAGCCGCCTCTGATTTCAAGTCCCCGACGCTCGCCGCGCGGGGAGCGCCGAGTGCTCTAAACCGTGAGACCTGCTGCTCGTCCTGCGCCAGGCACAGGGCGAAAGCCCGCAGCACCGGCCGGATCAACCCCGGCATTCTGCGCCAGCGTGCAAACGACCGCGCCGACAAGCGTCCGTTGAGCAACAGCATCGGAATACCGCGACGCGATGTCCCGAGCACCAGATTGGGCCACAGCTCGGATTCGACCCAGATCGCCAGATCGGGCTGCCAATGGTCCAGAAAATGCCGCACGGCGCGGGGCAGATCCACCGGCACGAACTGGTGCCGGACACGGTTCGGCATGCGCCGAATCAGCAATCGCGCCGAAGCAACGGTCCCGGTGGTTAAAAGGATTTCTACACCGGGACGCTGCTCGGTGATCTGCCCGATCAAGGCGAGTACCGAGTGTGCCTCGCCAATGCTGGCCGCATGAATCCAGATCAGCGTCCCGCGCGGGCGGTCGGCGCTCGCGATCCCGTAGCGCTCGGCGATCCGCTCGCGGTCTTCCTTGCCGCGCTGGGCGCGCAGGCGCAGATAATACCGCACAAGCGGCGTCGCGGCGGCGGTCGCGGCACGGTACGCCCAGGGCAAGAGTGCCGCGCTCAAGAACGCTGCCCCCCTTCGGCCGGCAATTGCTCCTCGATTGGACCCGCGGAATGGGTGGGCACCGGATGGGTTTCTTTCGGAAGCGCACCTGCCGGCGTCTCATTTAAACAAGCCAGCCTGAGTTGGTTGTGGTTCTGCAGCGTTGTGAAATGGCCGACGAGGCGATCCGCCTCTCGCGCCATCTCGTTCATTCGGATCTCAAGGCGATGCCGGGCGTCCTCAAGGCCGGCCGGGTCGAGATCGGACGCGATTTCGACCGGCTCTCCCCAAAGGAAAACCCCGCGGCCAAACGGCAGCGCGAGATGAAAGCGGTCCCAGCTATTCAGCACCTTCCGACGGCTGGTGGCGCAGACAATCGGAACGATAGGGGCGCTAGCCAGCCTCGCCAGATTTACAATGCCGCTACTGACCGTCATCGCCGGACCACGCGGCCCGTCCGGGGTAATGCCGACGCACTCGCCTGCGTCGAGCCGCTTCAGCATTCGGCGAAGCGCGGCTGATCCGCCGCGCCGGGTCGAGCCGGAGATCGACTGAACGCCGAAATATGCGATCGCTTCGGCGATGATCTGGCCGTCGCGATGCGCCGAGATCAGCATGTGCATCGGAGCGAGCCGCTGCCAACCCATCGGGATCATCATCATGCGGCCGTGCCAGAACGTTCCGATGAAGGCGCGGCCATCCCCGCGAAGTCGACGCGGCCATTCCTCGCCCTCTATTACCCAACGGTTCGTGGCATAGACAAACCGTATGTACAGGTGCATGGCCCAGCACAGGACGACCCGCAGGCCGCTGCTGCGCAGCACCAGGCGTATCCGGCGCCGCACACCGATCATGCGCGCCCAGCGGTGGTTGCCACGGCCAGCCCCGTCCTCTCCCGCGCCGAAAGCGGGCAAAGGTCAGTATCCAAATCGCGCGGCAGCCCTTCGGAAATGTTTGGGGTCTCCGGCCTGTCTTGGGCGGCGAAGTCGGTTTCGTACAGGCGGGCGTACAAGCCGTTACGCGCGAGCAGCTCGACGTGCGTACCGCTTTCGACAATCCGCCCGCGATCCATGACGCAGATCAGATCCGCTCCGATCACGGTCGAGAGCCGGTGCGCGATGACGATGGTTGTCCGGCCGCGCATCAAGCCGCGCAGCGCCGCCTGAACATGCCGTTCGGACTCGGTGTCGAGGGCCGACGTGGCCTCGTCGAGCAGCAGGATCGGTGCGTCCTTCAGCACCGCCCGCGCGATCGCGATGCGCTGCCGCTGTCCGCCCGACAGCCTGACGCCATGCTCGCCGACCGGCGTATCGTAGCTCTGCGGCAATTCGCGGATGAAAACATCGGCGGCTGCGGCGGAGGCCGCAGCCTCGATTTCGGAGTCCGACGCACCCAACCGGCCATAGGCGATATTGGCGCGCACGGTATCGTCGAACAAGCTCACCTCCTGCGACACGAGTGCGATCGCGCCGCGCAATGAGGCGAGCGTTATCGAGCCGATTTCCTGTCCGTCGATCAGGATACGGCCGGCATCGACGTCGTAGAAGCGCGGGATCAGATTGAGCAGTGTCGATTTTCCGGCGCCGGAGGGACCGACCAGTGCTACCGTCCCGGCCGCCGGGACGGTAAGTGAAATCCCGTCGAGCGCCGTCGAGCCGGATTGATAGGCGAACCGCACCTCCTCAAAGCGGACTTCGCCCCCGCTGATCCGCAACGGGAGCGCGCCCGGCTTGTCGCGGATCGAGGGTTCGAGATCGATTACCTCGAATACCCGCTGCGCCGCCGCCAGCCCCTCCTGCAATGAAGCGTTGAGGGTGGCAAGGCTTTTCGCAGGCTGATAGGCGAGAAGCAACGCCGTGATAAATGAGAAGAATGCGCCCGGTGTGCTCGCCCCAGCGATCACCTGGTGGCCGCCATAAAAGATGACCAGCGCGATCGCCGCGCCGCCGAGCCCCTCGATCATCGGTCCGGCGCGGGCCCGCGTGCGGATAGCTCGGTCGACGAGACGAAAGATGCGCTCGAACAAGGCCGCCGCGCGGCGCTGCTCGTACTCCTCCATCCCGTAGGCCTTGACGTGCCTCGCCCCCTGAAAGGTTTGGTTCAGCAGTGTCGTCAACTGGCCCTGCTCGGCCTGCGTGTTGGCCGAGACGCGGCGCATTCGGCGGCCAATCCGGACGACCGGCCGGATCGCCAGCGGCAAGGCGATAAAGGCGACCAGCGCCATCGACCAGTCCTGATAGAACATGACGGCGACGAGAAAGACGACGGTCACCGCGTCCTTGCCTATCCCAGCCAGGACGTTGCCCGCCGCGCTGCGCAGCATCCAGACATCGTTCATGAAACGCGAAATCAGCGTGCCACTCGGGTGGGTGTGGAAATATGTCAGATCGCTGCAGATCAGGCGGGCAAACATTGCGGTCTGCACATCGGTGATGACGCGCTGGCCGACCCGGTTCATCAGCACGGTCTGGCCGTAGTCGGACAGAGATTTGACGATGGCCAGCGCCAGCGCAGCGCCGCCGATCAGCAGCAGGAGGGAGGAATCCTTGGCGATGAAGATGCGGTCGAGCACCGGCTCCATGAGCCAGGCGCGCGCCGCCGTGCTGCCGCCCGCCACCGCCATGCACAGCAATGCCAATGCGATGCTGCGCCAATGCCGCACCATGAAATCGCGCACCAGGCGGCGGACCAGCGTGGCCGAGCGAGCCTGCATATAGTGTGGATCGTCGCGCATCAGCCCCCACGGCCAGTGTTAGAGGCACGTCGACGGATTGGCAAGGCTCGCGAGTGCGCAATTCCGCGCGCCTCGCTTGCGCAACTCCCAAGACACGATTCAACCCGCCGGAACGCGAATATCCTCGAATTCGACCGGTGCCGTCGCCGCCACGATATGCAAGGTGCGCGTCGGGAACGCGAACTCGACCCCGAGCTGTTGAGCAGCCTCAATTATCCGCAACAAAATGTCCTCACGCTCTTTCAGCTCGGTACGAGCATCGGTGACCTCGAGAAAGAAGTACACAAGGATATTGAGACTGCTGTCGCCGAATTCATTGAAACGGACCCGGATATCTCTCTTGTTGGTGATCGGATGCTCGACAAGAATCTGCTCGATTCGTGCGGCGAATTCCTCGAGTTTCTCGCGGGAGGTATCGTAAGTAACCTGGATGAAAAAACGCTGGCGTCGCATGACACGGGCGGCCAGGTTTTCGATCGTGGCATTGACGACGGCGTTATTCGGAATGGATATCAGCGAATTGTCGGGTGTGCGGATGCGCGTGCTGCGGAAGCCGACATCCTCGACCGTGCCTTCGCTGCCGCTGACCCTGATCATATCGCCGACCCGGAACGGCTTCTCGAACATGATCAGCATCGAACCGAACAGGTTCGCGACGCTGTCGCGAGCCGCGAGCGCCACGGCAAGCCCGCCCACTCCCAATCCGGCTAAAACCGAGTAGGCCGGGAAGCCGAGTTCGTTGGCGCCTTGGATCAAAAAACCGATCGCGATCACGATACCGACAAAGCGCGTTCCGAGTCTGACCAGCTGGCTATCCAAACGGCGGCGGCTCAGGTGTTCGGACGCGGCAATCGCTTCGCCGAGCATTCCGCTGCCGATGAACGAGAGCCACGCGGCGCTGAGAAACAGCATGGCTGTCTGGGCAAATAGCGTTACGACGAGCAGCATTCCGCTGATGCGGAGGATCGTACAAAGCAATGGTATGACAAACGCCATCGTGAGTAAAATGAGCAATGGGGTCACCAATGTCGTCCACGATAGACCTGAGTTGTCGTTTTCGTCCCCGCGCAGAAGGTTCGCCAGCCGGTGCAATCCAAGAATGGAAAATGCGACAACCGAAAGTGTTACTATAAACCCTAGCCATTGCCACACCGTCACACCGGCAATTCGCGATTTTGCCCAGCTCGGAAGATTCAGCATCCACCGGACAGGTACGATGCGGTCCAGTCCGATTGGCGAGCCCGTGAAGGCATCATAGATCGTGAAATCCCTGTTCCCGGTCATGGCGCGGTAGGTATCGTTCAACTCCCGCCCCGGGCCGGCTTTGTAGGGCAGGCGCTTGACCCTATTGTAGAACTCGGGAAGCCGCTCGACCGTTTCGGGAGATACGAGGTAGTTGCCGACGCGAGGCCCGTTCTCGACCAGACTGAAATCGATTTCCGTATCGGGCAATCGCCATTTTTTTGCCGAGTTTCGCTCCATAGCTGCCCGATCCGGGATATCATCAAAGGCAGGAATGTCGATACGATCGAGTATTTCTTTCAGTTGAATCGCACGCTCGATCGGAACGGTATTCTGCAAGATTGGCAGCACGCCGGAGACATCTAAGGATTGGAGAGCAGCTTTCGCCATGGGGATGGCTTCTTGCTGTTTTCGACGCTCGCCATCGTCCAGATACAGCCTGCCTGAATCCATGTGCGATGTCATGGCATCGCGCAAGTGTATGTATGCGCCGTCGAAATTGGTTGTGAAATTACGTAGCGATTCTCTCGGGCTGGACGTATCGACCGGACGCAGCGGGTGCGCATTGTCCGCGGCACCGACAGGTATCGAAAACAGCAGGCCGCTCAGCACGCAGCAGGAGAAAAGCCAGGCATAGCGACGAGGTTTCATCGATACTCGCCTGATCATCAGTAGAGATGGCGCCGATTGAACAAACTCGCTTCAAATCGCCGCGGCGCCGTGGCAGCGCCAATTTACCGGATACTGCGAAAACAGTTGCGGCCGGCCCGCTCTAGGCCGGCGTGATCCGGTGCCGCGCGCCGGATCGCTGACCGGCAATCCTAGCACGGAGGCCGCGGCATCACATCCGGCAAGGAAGTCGTGCGGAGCGCCCGCAGAACAAACCGGTCAGGAGAGGGGCGAAGGCTACCGAGCGGCGCTTTACGCTCCGGCGACGGTCAGGTCGTCGATGCGCAGGGTCGGCGAATCGGCGCCGGTGCGGAATTCGAGATCGTTCGCCGCAATAAGGCGGGCAAACATGTCCTTGAGATTGCCGGCGACGGTCATCTCGCTGACCGGAAAGGCGATCTGCCCGTTCTCGATCCAGAAGCCGGCGGCGCCGCGGCTGTAATCGCCGGTGATGCCGTTGACCCCCATCCCCATCAGCTCGGTGACGTAGAACCCGCTCTCGATGTCGGCCATCAGCTCGGCCGGGGTCGCTGTGCCGGGTTCGATCCAGACATTGGTGGCCGCCGGCGAGGGAGGTGAGGCCGTGCCGCGCGCCGCATGCCCGGTGCTTGTCATACCGAGCTGACGCGCCGAGCGCAGATCGAGCAGCCAGGTCGTCAGCACGCCGTGGTCGATCAGCGCCCGCCGCCGGTTCGGCAGACCCTCGGCGTCGAACGGTTTCGAGCGCTGGCCCCGCTGCCGGTGCGGGTCCTCGGTGATCGTGATCGCCTCGGGGAAGATGCGCTGCCCGAGCCGGTCCTTCAGAAAGCTCGTGCCGCGCGCGATCGAGGGGCCGGAAATCGCCCCGAGCAGGTGCGAGATCAGGCTGCGCGCGACCCTCGGATCGAACACGACCGGGCACTTGCAGGTCGGCATCTTGCGCGCGCCGAGCCGCTTGACGGTGCGTTCACCGGCGCTCCTGCCGATCTCGGCCGGGTCGCGCAGATCGGCGGCGTAGACCGCGCTCGCGAAATCGTAATCGCGTTCCATGTTGGCGCCGGCGCCGCCGATCACCGAGACGCTGACCCCGTGATGCGACCCGGCATAACCGCCGGCGAACCCGTTCGAGGCGACCAGCGCGATTCGAGAGCATCCCCAGCCGGCCTCGGCGCCCTCGGAATTGGTGACGCCTTCGACCGCGAGCGCCGCCTCCTCGGCCGCCCGGGCGCGCTCGATTAGGATTTCGGCGCCCGGCTCCTCGGGGTCGAGCATGGCGAGTTGGGGCCAGTCCTGCGCGACCTCGCCGGGATCGGCGAGACCGATAAACGGGTCCTCGGGCACGGCGCGCGCCATCGCGATCGTGCGCTCGACGAGTTCGTCGAGCATCTTCGGCGAGCGGTCGCTGCTCGACACCATCGCCTGCCGCTTGCCGATCAAGACGCGCAGCCCGAGATCACGGCTCTCCGAGCGTTCGAGCTTCTCGGTCTTGCCCAGCCGGCGGGCATGCGACAGCGAAATACCCTCGAACATCACCGCGTCGGCGGCCTCGGCCCCTTGCCGCAGCGCGCGCCCGATCAGGTCGTGCAAGAGGTCGATGTCGTTAGCGGTGTCGCTATCGATGCGTGGCTCGGACATGCGCAACCTCTCACCCAGAATTCGTAGTCCGGCGAAGGCCCGGACTAAAAGAACCGCCGACCGTGCCTCTGAAAAGTGGGTCCCGGCTTTCGCTTTCGCCGGAACTACGTTGCTAGATGGGGCTTGTGCCGGTGATGGTCTACGCTCTGTCACGTGATCTGCTGTTTCCAGATCGGCCTGCCGCTGCCGGGCAGGCCGTATTCGGCCCATTTCCGCGTGACCTCGGCGACGATGTCGTCTTCCATGCGGATCGGCCGGCCCCAGTCGCGCCGCGTCTCGGGGGGCAGCTTGTTGGTTGCGTCGAGGCCGATCTTGCCGCCGAGGCCGGATTCGGGCGAGGCGAAGTCGAGATAGTCGATCGGCGTGTTCTCGACGAGGAGCGTGTCGCGCACCGGGTCCATGCGGGTCGCGACAGCCCACATCACGTCCTTCCAGTCGCGCGCGTCGATGTCGTCGTCCACGACGATGACGAATTTCGTGTACATGAACTGGCGCAGAAATGACCACACCGCCATCATCACGCGCTTGGCGTGACCGGGATAGCTCTTCCGGATCGAGACGATTGCGATGCGGTACGAGCAGCCCTCGGGCGGCAGCCAGAAATCGACGATTTCCGGAAATTGCTGCTGCAATAGCGGGATAAAGACCTCGTTGAGCGCCTCGCCGAGCACCGAGGGTTCGTCGGGCGGGCGGCCGGTAAAGGTCGAGAGATAGATCGGGTCACGCCGCATCGTCATCGCCGAGACGCGGAACACCGGGAATTTCTCGACCGCGTTGTAATAGCCGGTGTGGTCGCCGTAGGGGCCTTCGTCGCCGTATTCGTCGAGCGAGACATGCCCTTCGAGGACGATCTCGGCCGTCGCCGGCACCTTGAGCGGCACGGTCTTGCAATCGACCAGCTCGACGCGGCGGCCGCGCAGCAGGCCGGCGAACTGGTATTCCGACAGCGTGTCCGGGACGGGCGTGACCGCCGCGATGATCGTGCCGGGATCGGCGCCGATCACGGCGGCGGCCGGTAGCGGCTCGCGCTTCTGCTCGGTCCAGCGCCGGTGGTGCTGCGCACCGCCGCGGTGCCGGAGCCAGCGCATCAAGGTCGTGTCGCGGCCGGTCACCTGCATCCGGTAGATGCCGAGGTTGAAATTGTCCTCGCGCGACGTGCCCGGACCCTTGGTGACGACCAGCGGCCAGGTGATCAGCGGAGCCGGCTCGCCCGGCCAGCAGGTCTGCACCGGCAACAGGCCGAGGTCGATGTCGCCGCCGCGCAGCACGATTTCCTGACACGGCGCGGACGAGACGGTGCGCGGCCGCATCGCCATCACGGTCTTGAGCAGCGGCAGCATGTCGAGGGCCTCGCGCCAGCCGCCGGGCGGTTCCGGCTGCTTCAAGAAGGCCAGGGTCTGGCCGATCGCCCGCAACTCGTGCGGTTCGCGATCCATGCCCCAGGCGACGCGCTCGACCGTGCCGAACAGGTTGACCAGAACGGGCATCGCGGCGCCGGGGTGCGAGACATTTTCGAACAGCGCCGCCGGCCCGGCCTCAGCCAGGAGCCGGGTCTGGATCTCGGTCATTTCGAGATATGGCGATACCGGCGCTCTGACCCGCACCAGCCGCCCGGCGCCTTCGAGACGGGTGATGAACTCGCGCAGGCTGGCATACGGCATCGGCGCCGACGGTCCTCCGTCTTTAGGGCTATATCCGACCGAACCGGGTCACCCTGTCATGTCGTGTTGGCCGGGCTTGGCCCGGCCACTCATGAGCCACTCGGCAAAACGGTTGCGGTTGCTCGTGGATGCCCGGCCCAGGCCGGGCACGAACGAGGGGATGTGAGTCAGGCGTCCCGCCACACGGGAGGCCGCTTTGCGAGAAACGCATCGATGCCCTCGCCGGCGTCGCGCGCCAGCATGTTGCGCGTCATGACCTCGCCGGCATAGCGATAGGCGTCTGCCAGACCCATCTCGGCCTGTCGATAGAACGCCTCCTTGCCGATCGCGACCGTGAACGCCGATTTGGCCGCGATCTGCCGCGCCAATTCCATGGTCGCGCCGGTCAGCTCGGCGGCCGGTACGACCCGGTTGACGAGGCCGATCGCTTTTGCCGTCGGGGCGTCGACCAGCTCGCCGGTCAGCAGCATTTCCATCGCCGGCTTGCGCCCGACGGCGCGGGTCAGGGCCACCATCGGGGTCGAGCAGAACAGCCCGATATTGACCCCCGGCGTCGCAAATCTTGCATCCGCGGCGGCAACGGCAAGATCGCAGGTGGCGACCAGCTGACATCCGGCCGCGGTGGCGACGCCGTGGACCTCGGCGATGACCGGCTTGGGCAACGCCACGATCTGCTGCATCAGCGCGCCGCAACAGGCGAAGGTGCGCTCGTAGGCCTCGCGGCTCGGGTCGGCGCGCAATTCGCGCAGATCGTGCCCGGCGCAGAACGCCGGCCCGGCGCCGGCGATGACGACAACACGGCATTCCCGGTCCGCCGCCGCTGCATCGAGCGCCTCCCGCAAGGCTGTCATCAGCGCCAGCGAGAGCGCGTTGCGCGCCGCCGGCCGGTTCAAGGTCAGCCGCAGCACGCCCTCGTCGAGCGCTTCGAACAGGATCGGGTCATCTTTACCCAGCTGTGTCGCCGATCTCGCTACGGCTTCCATGTCGCCGGCCTCCGTACATCGCGGTGCTGCGGCAACGACAATATGCAGGCGCGGCCAAATCCGCCAGCGCATGACAGCGCAGTCTCCCGGCGGCTGCCGAACCGGTCGCTATCGATCGCCGGTGAGGTTATTCTTCTGATCGGTTTTTCGCGGGGAGAGGACGATGCGCTGGCTCAGATACGAAGCCGATGGGAAGGAATCCTACGGCATCATCGAGGGAAACGAGGTCGCCGAGGTCAAAGGCGACCCGTTCGCCGGTTACGAGCGCACCGCGACAAGGCGGCGGCTCGACGCGGTCAAGTTCCTGGTTCCGGTGATCCCGAAGACGTTTTACGCGGCCGGGCTGAACTATCCCGAGCATGTCACCGAGGCGGCGAAAAAGCTCGGCCGCGAACCCGAACTGCCGCCCTATGCCGATATCGGCTACCGCGCCAACAACGCGCTGATCGCGCACGGCGAGAACATCGTCATTCCGAAGGACGCCGGCGAACTCGTGCAGTACGAGGCCGAACTCGTCGCGGTGATCGGCAGGAAGGCGAAAAACCTGACCGAGAGCGACGCGCTGTCCTGCGTGCTCGGCTGGACGATCGGCAACGACATGAGCGAGCGCACCTGGCAGCGTGGCGACCGGACCCTGTGGCGCGCCAAGAACAGCGACACGTTCAAGCCGATGGGACCGTGGATCGAGACCGATTTCGACCTCGACGCGGCCGAGACGACCGTGCGGGTCAACGGCGAGGTCGCCGACCGCTTCCGCACCAACAACATGATCCACGGCGTCGCAAAGTTTCTCGCCCGGATGTCGCAATACCTGACGCTCTACCCCGGCGATGTCGTCTGGATGGGCACTGACGGCTGGCCGCGCAACCTGAAGCACGGCGATGTCTGCGAGATCGAGATCACCGGCATCGGCACCTTGCGCAACCCGTTGGTGCGCGAGGGGTTGGCATAAACGGAGATTTCCGCGGTCCGGGCGAAGGCTGAACCATGGATCCCGGCCTCGGCCGGGAAGACGAAACGATAAGGGCGCGTACCATGTCCCTGAGCCGGGAATTCGCCAGATTTGTTGCGGGCCTTGCCTTTGAGGATTTGCCCGATGCCGTGGTCGATCGCGCCAAGGGCGTGACGTTGCAGGCTCTGTCGTCGGCGCTGGTCGCGCATGACATGCCGGCGAGCCGGCAGGCGCTGGCGCTGATGCAGGAAGAGGAGGGGGGCGGCGGCGCGGCGACCGTGTTGTGCCGCGGCGTGAGGCTGACCAAGGCCGGCGCCGCCTTTGTCAACGCCGAGACGATCTTTGCCGGCGGCAAGTGGGACACGTTCCGCATGCTGACCCATCCCGGCACGGCGATCATCCCGGCGGCGCTCGCCGCGGCCGAGACGCGCGGGGCTTCCGGAAAAACGTTCCTGACCGGGATCGCCGCCGGTTACGAGGTTATGGAGCGGATGGCCTCGGAGTTCATCCCGAGCGTCATGGCGCGCGGGTTTCACGCCGGGCCGGTGTTCGGGATTTTCGGCGCGGCGGTGGCGGCGGCGAAAATCCAAGGCTTCGACGCCGGCAAAATCCACGACGCGATCGCGCAATGCGTCAACCTCGCCTCGGGCAATCTCGAAGGCATCCGCAGCGGCGGGCGGTCGCTGCGCGAGGGCGGCGCGGTCAGGAACGCGCTGCTCGCGGTGGCGCTGGCGAAACACGGCACCCCCGGCGGCGAAACCGTGCTCGAAGGCGAGGCCGGGTTCTATCATTCCTATGCCGGCAGCAATCGCGGCGAGCTGCGCTACAGCTTCACAGGCAAAAACCGCGCCGACCTCGCGGCGATCACCGAGGGGCTCGGCCGTGACTGGATGTTTCTTGAAACGCTGTACCGGGTCTATTCGACTGCCGGCTACAACATCGCGCATGTCGATGTGACCGCGAGCCTGTGCGAGGAGCACGACATCACCTATGAGCAGATCGACCGCATCGAGGCGGTCGTCAACTGGATGGAGACCGAGTACCCGAGCCCGGCCTTTCCGATCCCGAGCCGCGGCGTCGGCGCCGGTCCGAGCGTCGGCAGCACCCCCTACTTCACCGCCTGGGGCGCGGTCCGGCGCGGGTATCCGCTGTTATGGCAGGGCGCGCCGCCGCCCGGCGAGAACGACCCGCCCGAGGTGCTCGACCTGATGCGGCGCGTGACCTTGATCCCGGCGGTTGGCCGCACGCTGTTCGGGCCGCGCATCACGATCTTTACAAAGGACGGGCGCAGCTACACGCGCGAGGGGACGGGGCACGAATTCATCTGGGATTTCGAGGAAGAGGCGCGCCGCATTCACCCGATCGCGCCGGGAACCGCGATCGGCGAGGCGCAGTTCGAGCGGCTGATCGACAGCTGCCGCCGTCTCGATGCGCTGGACCGGGCCGCCGAAACGCTGATTGCGCTCACCGTCGCGCCATAATCCGAACCGGAAGCGCCCGCGGGGGCTTGCGGCTTTTTATTGATTGGCGTCAAAGCGGGGGCCACCTCGGTAAGGCATGGTGCGTGTAAAAGCGAGCCGCCATGTATTGCCGAGAAAGGTCTGCTTTTGAGCGAGGCACACGGGAAACGGCGTTCACGGCCGTTGTCGCTGGTCGAACTGGCTCCGGAACCAATTCCGGAATACGGCCGCCGCGTCGAGCCCGCGGTCGCGCCCTTGCCGATACGCCGCGGCGAGGTGGCGCCGCACCGCCGTCGCCGCGTGCATTGGCGGCGCTGGGCCGCGCTGCTGATCCTGCTTTGCGTTACCTCAGCCGGCATATATTGGAGCTTGCTGCCGCCGGCGGTGGCCGTCATCGAGCCGCATCGCGGCCCCGCAATCCAGGCGGTTTACGCTACGGGGACGGTCGAGCCGACGGTCATGATCCCGATCGCGCCGCGCACCGCGACCCGGCTCGCCGAGCTGAGGGTTGACGAGGGTAGTGCCGTCAAAGAGGGCCAGGTGCTCGCGCGGCTTGAAAACAGAGACCTGCAGCGCGCGATCGCGGCCGCCGCGGCGGAAGAGCAATACGCGAAGGCAGAGCTCGACCGTCAAGGGCAGCTCGTCGCTCGTGGTGTCGCGGCGCTCGCCGCCTATGACCGTGCGCGTGCCGATTGGGAAAAGGCCCGGGCACTGCGCGAACGCGCCGAGGCCGAAGCCGGGTATCTCGATCTGGTCGCGCCGGCCGATGGCAGGATCATCCGCCGCGATGGCGAAATCGGGCAGGTTATCGGCCCCGACAAGCCGATTTTCTGGATGTCGTGCTGCGCCCCGCTGCGCGTCTCGGCCGAAGTCGACGAGGAGGACATCGCGCAGGTCCGAGACGGGCAGGAGGTTTTGATCCGCGCCGATGCGTTTCCGGGCCAGATCTTTCGCGGGACGGTGCAGTCGATCACCCCGAAGGGCGATCCCGTCGCGCGCACCTATCGGGTGCGCGTCTCGCTCACTTCCGATACGCCGCTGATGATCGGCATGACCGCTGAAACCAACATCGTGCTGCGCAAGGCCGACAGCGCGCTCCTCGTGCCGGCGGGGGCCGTGCAGCAGGACGCGGTGTGGCGCGTTGCGGACGGTAAGCTGGAAAAGCGGAAGGTCGCCGTGGGCGCCAAGGACGCGCGCGAGGTCGAGATCATGTCCGGCCTCGGCAAAAACGATCGGATCGTCGCGTCGCCGACGCCGGGCCTCAAGGCGGGGGACAGAGTCCGTCCATTCGAGGCGGCGGCGCGGTAATGTTCGGGCTTGCGCCGACGATTGCTCTCAAACACCTGCTGGCGCGCCCGCGCCAAAGCATCGTGTCGCTGTCGGGGATCGTGCTCGGTGTTGCGTTTTTTCTCGCGGTCGCCTCGCTGATGCAAGGGTCGGAAACCGATTTCATCCGGCGCCTTGTCGACAACTCGCCGCATATCACGGTCACCGACGAATTCCGCCGCCCGCGGTTGCAGCCGGTCGAACAACTGTACCCGAACGGGGTGGTCGAAATCCGCGGGGTCAAGCCGCTGACCGAGACGCGCGGCATCCGCCAATACCCGCGGATCATGGAGGCGCTGGCCACGTTTTCGCGCCTGCGCGCCTCGCCGGTGCTGGCAGGGCAGGCCATCATCACATTTGCCGGCAAGGATGTCGGGGTGAGTCTCAACGGCATGATCCCGTCCGAGGTCGCCGACGTCACGACGATCCAAAACTACATGATCGCCGGCAGTCTCGACGAGATGATCGCCAATCCCGACGGCATCGTTGTCGGCGACGGCCTTGTCAAAAAGCTGTCACTGTCTCTCGGCGAGAACGTGACGCTGACCTCCCCAACCGGCGAGGTCCGTACGTTCAAAATCCTCGGAATTTTTCATACCGGGCGCGCCAACTATGACGACACGCAGGCTTTCGCGGATTTGAAACGCGTGCAGGCGCTGCTGAAGCGGCCGAACCGGGCCAACACGGTCATCGTCAAACTCGACGATCCACAAGAGGCGCAGCCGGTCGCCGCCGAAATCGAGCGTCGCTTCGGCTACAAGAGCGTGTCGTGGCAGGAAGCCAGCGAGGACATCATGAGCACGCTGGTGACCCGCAACATCATCATGTACACGGTCGTCAGCGCCGTGCTGATTGTGGCGGCGTTCGGCATCTACAACGTCATCTCGACGGTCGTGCTCGAAAAGCAGCGCGACATCGCGATCCTGAAATCGATTGGTTTCCGTGCCGGCGACATCCGCCGCATCTTTCTGATCCAGGGGCTGCTGCTCGGGACCGCGGGGAGCGCTGTCGGGCTGCCGCTCGGCGCGGTGCTGATGTGGGGCCTGGCGCAGGTCCGGCTGAAGTATCCTGGCGGTACCGATCCGATCCCATTGCCGATCGATTGGAACTGGCGGCAATTCGCGATCGCGGCCGCTTTCGCGATCACGGCTGCTGCGATCGCCGGGCTGCTCCCGGCACGCAAGGGAGCGCGTGTGCAGCCGGTCGATATTCTGCGCGGGGCGCAATGAGGCAGCATGCCCAGCGCCGGCATCGAGTCCGAAATCATTGTTGAGGCCGAGCACCTGACCCGACAGCTCGTCGGGGAGGTCACCACCACGCTCGTCAACGACGCCAGCCTGGCGCTTCGGCGCGGCGAATTCGTCGCGATCACCGGCGCTTCCGGCTCCGGTAAGTCGTCGCTGCTATATCTGCTCGGTCTACTCGATCGCCCGACCAGCGGCACGGTGCGGCTGCGCGGGCGGGACACCGCCGCGCTCAATGATGACGAACGCGCGGCGCTGCGCCTATCCGAACTCGGCTACGTCTTTCAGTTTCATTTTCTGCTGCCGGAGTTCACAGCCGCCGAAAACGTGATGCTGCCGATGCAGCGTCTCGGGGTCCTGCCAGCCGACGATATCGAAGCACGCGCCCTCGATCTTCTCGCCAGCTTCGGGTTGGCCGATCAGGCGAGGAAGTTGCCGCGGCAGCTGTCGGGCGGGCAGAGCCAGCGCGTCGCGATTGCCCGTGCGCTGGCCAACGATCCGATGCTCGTCCTCGCCGACGAGCCAACCGGCAATCTCGACAGCGTATCGAGCGCCAACGTGCAGACGATCCTGAAGGATTTGGCGCACGCCTATGGCCGCGCCGTCGCGGTGGTCACGCACGATCGCGACTTTGCTGCCGCCGCCGACCGCATCATCGTCATGCAGGACGGCCGGATTATTCGGGACGAATAAGGCGAGCCGGCTCGCGGGGGATCGGCGGCTTGCGGCCGGCGCGGCACGCCGCCGGCTCCCGGTGTTGCCCGGCGCGGGGCGCCCTGGGTCGAGCACCTCGGCGCCGTACTGCCCGAGATGACCGATCGCGTAGGAGAATGGCGTGACTGCCTCTCGGTCAGGCTGCCGGACTGCGGACGTGCTCGGGACGGATGCCCATGCCGATCAGCCGCGCCGGGATGCGCGCCAGCGATGGCACCCGGTTAAACAGCCGCACCGGCCAGGGAGCCGTCAGCGGAGCGTCGGATTTGAGAACCGGGTCGATGACGCGCTCTTGGATCGCGACCTGCATCGCCTGCGTCAGGCGCGTCGGCAGCATGCGGCGCCGCTGCACGGCGGCGAGATGCGTGTCGGCCAGCGTCCCGTCACGCAGCGGCTCAGCGAGAATATTGGCGGCGGCCACCGCGTCCTGGACCGCGAGATTGATCCCGACCCCACCGATCGGCGACATCGCGTGCGCGCTGTCGCCGATGCACAAGAGGCCCGGCCGCCACCATTGCTCCAGCCGGTCGACGGCGACGGTCAGCAGCTTGACATCGTCCCAGTCCCGCAGTTCGGCGACCCGATCACGCAGAAACGGGGCGATCGCGACGATGTCGGCGCGGAACGCCTCGAGGCCGCGCGCTCGCATCTCGGCAAACCCGTCCTTGCGGATGACGAACGCACATTGCCAGTAATCGCCGCGATCGAGCGTCACCAGCATGCGGCCGCGATCGATCCGCCCGGCGGTCTCCTGCGGGTCGCCGATCCGTTTCGGGAGCCGCATCCACAGCACGTCGATCGGCGCGCCGAGGTTCATTACCTTCAGACCGGCGCACTCGCGCACGACCGAATGCCTTCCGTCGGCCCCGATCGCGAGATCGGCCCGCACCTCGAAAACGCCGTCTTGTGTCTGCCCGCGCATGCCGGCGATCCGCCCCCCTTCCTCGATAAGGTCGGTCACCTCGGCCTGCATCGCGAGGTGAAATCCGGGGTAGCGAGCGCCCTGATCCGCGAGGAAGTCGAGAAAATCCCATTGCGGCATCAGCGCAATAAAGCGGCAGCGCGTCGGCAAATGACCGAAATCGGCGAGGGTGATTTCGGTGTCGCCGACGATGCCGCGCAGTTTACGGACTTCCTGGTGGGGCAGCGCCAGAAACGCATCGAGCAGGCCCAGCTCGTGCATGACCTGCAGGGTCGATGGGTGGATTGTATCGCCGCGAAAATCGCGCAGAAAGTCGCCGTGCTTCTCGCAGACGACCACCTCGACCCCGGCGCGCGCCAGCAGAAAGCCGAGCATCATCCCAGCCGGCCCGCCGCCGGCGATCGCGCAGGCGGTTCGCGGCGGCGGGGCGGCGGCCATCAGTGCTTCTTCCCTAAATCCGTGCTCGCATCCGAGGACAACCCGAAGCCGCGCGCAGGGTTCCCGTCACGTCCGGACGCCCGACGCCCGGCCGACGCGCAACGCCCAAGCGCCGTCGGGTATTAGGCGAGGCGGCGCTCCTCGACCACGGTCGTGCTGACGATCGCCTCCTGCTCGTACATCCAGCGGGCGAGCAGCCCGGCGACGATCGCGCCGACCAGCGGCATCACCCAGAACAGCCAGAGCTGCCCGAGATACGGGCCGCCCGCGAAAATGGCGGGGCCGGTGCTGCGGGCCGGATTGACCGAGGTGTTCGTGACCGGGATCATCACGAGGTGGATCAGCGTCAGCGCCAGGCCGATCGGAATGCCGGCGAACCCGGCCGCCGCCCCTTTCGACGTCGTGCCGATGATGATGAACAGGAAGAAGAAAGTTCCCATGAATTCCGCCAGAACGCAGGCGCCGAGTGCGTATTTGCCGGGGCTGAGGTCGCCGTAGCCGTTCGCGGCGAAACCGCCTGGCACCCAGTCCGGCTTGCCCGAGGCGATCGCCCACAGCGCCGCCGCCGCGACAATCGCGCCGATGACCTGGGCGATGATGTAGGGAATCACGTCCTTGCTGGGACAACGGCCGGCGGCCCACAGGCCGACCGTCACGGCCGGATTGAAATGACCGCCCGAGATATGGCCGACCGCATAGGCCATCGTCAGGACGGTCAGACCGAAGGCAAAGGCGACGCCAAGAAAGCCGATCCCGAGGTTTGGAAATGCCGCGGCAAGCACCGCCGCGCCGCAGCCTCCGAACACCAGCCAAAACGTACCGAAAAACTCGGCGGCAGCGCGCCGTGACATATCGGGCTGCATGGTCCACGACTCCTTTGATTGTGTGCTATTTCACCTGTCGCTCCGATAGCACCGGTTCATTGTTGCATAGCCATACAACTTTAAGGTTCGGGTGACTTCCGCGGCAAGCGTAGCGCGCCAGCCGCTCGGTGCGGGCTGTCCGGCTGGCCTCGCGACGGGCAGGCCAAGCCCGTCCTTCATCGCACTCATCGGCTTTTCGCTTGGCTTTCCGCACGGTTCCGGCGAACCGCCGGCCCTCGCGTCACCAGCCTAGCGCGTAGGCGGCGCGCCGCGGGTCGGCGCCGGCTTCCTTGACGCCGCGCTTCGTATCCGAGCGAATCGCGCACACCGCGCCGGCCAGCCAAATCCAGTCGGGCCAGCGCTCGACCTGATGGCCGCGCCGCGCCAGCTCGTCGGTGATCGCTGCCGGGACGCGGCCCTCGATGTTGAGCCGGCCGGGATAATAGTCGTAGGGCGAGAACGACGACGGGAAGCTGTAGCTCGCGAAACGCGGGCTTTCGACCGCGCTTTGCACCGACTTGCCATGCACGAACACATTGAGCAGCACCTGTAGCATCGCCTGGGTCTGCACGTCGCCGCCCGGTGTGCCGAACGGCAGAAACTCGGTGCCGCCGCGGATCGCCAGCGCTGGGTTCGGCGTCAGGCGCGGCCGTTTGCCGGGAGCGACGCCGGCCGGATGTTTCGGGTCGGGGCGCGACTGCGACCCGCGCGAGGACGGGATCAGCCCGGTGCCGGGCACCATCGGCGATCCATAGGACCCGTCGCTCGGCGTTGCCGAGAACAGGTTGCCCCAGCGGTCTGCGGCGCAGACAAAGGAGGTGTCGGGTTCCGGGTTCGGGTTCGGCGGGCTGGCGCGCAGCCGCT
>JBFXDF010000045.1:0-21334 GCA_050181375.1 Alphaproteobacteria bacterium | reverse complement strand
GGCGACCGGACCGAGAACCTGCTGTGGCGGCTGCAAAACGGCAATCTCGGCGGCAAGCCGCCTTTGCTGGTAATTCTGCTGATCGGCACCAACGATCTCGCCTATGACGGCCCGCCGCGCTCGCCGGAGCTGACCGCCGAAGGCATCCGCGCCGATCTGCTGTATCTGCGGCAACATCTGCCCAAGACGCCGATCCTGCTGTTGGGGCTGCTGCCGCGCGGCGCGTCGCCCGAGGCGCCGCTGCGGCGCAAAGTGGCTGCCGTCAACCGGCTGATTTCCCGCTGCGCCGATCGCCGCACCGTGTTTTATGCCGATATCGGCGGCGCGCTGCTCGACGCGCGGGGACGGCTGACCGCGGAAGTCTCGCCGGATCAACTGCATTTCAGCGAGATCGGCTACGCCAGGCTGGCGCCGCTGCTCGCCGAGATGATCGACAACCTCGCCGGCCGAAGCTGAGCCGCATCGCGCGACCGGCCCATCCGGGGGTGATTCGTGCCGGAGCCCAACGCGAGCGACACCGATCTTGTCGGAGAACATCTGGCCTGCCGGCGCGGCGGGCGGCTCGTCTTCGCTCGGATCGACTTGCGCCTGCCGGCGGGCGGTGCGCTGATCCTGACCGGCGGCAACGGCAGCGGCAAGTCGAGCCTGTTGCGCCTGCTCGCGACGCTGCTTGCCCCAGCCGAGGGGCGGCTGGTGTGGGCCGGCCGGCCGGTCGCGGCCGATCCCCATCGCTATCGCGCCGCGATCGAGTATGCCGGCCATCTCGACGCGATCAAGCCGGCGCTGACCCCGCGCGAGACGCTGTCCTTCTGGGCGGCGCTGCGCGGCGGGGTGGCCCCGGCGATCGAGGCAGCGCTCGATCGCTTCGGCCTGCGCGCGGTGGCCGACTGGCCGTGCCGCTTTCTGTCGGCCGGACAGCGGCGGCGGCTGGCGCTGGCGCGGTTGATCGCGGTCCCCTGCCCTGTCTGGCTGCTCGACGAACCGACCGCCGCGCTCGACGGCGACGGCGAGGCCCGGCTGATAACCGCCATCGCCGAGCACCGGGCCGCCGGCGGCCGGCTCGTCGTCGCGACGCACCAGCCATTGCCGCTCCCCGATGCGGAAACCATTCGGCTCGACGATTACGCGGTCATGCCGGAAGATGCGCCGGCATTCGATTGGTAGAGGGCGGGCCGCCCAATTCTTTGTGACAAAAACATTCTCGGCGCCCCCGTGCGGGCGGTGGTCCAGAGCCTGCCCCGGACTTGATCCGGGGGCAAGCGACGGATCGGTGGTCCTGGATTCCCGCTTTCGCGGAAATGACGGTTCAATTTGCACCGGCAATTCGGTGATGACCGCGTTTTTTGGCCTGCTGCGCCGCGACCTCAGGCTGTCGCTGCGCCAGGGGGGCGATGCCGGGCTGGTGCTCGGCTTCTTCGTGCTGGCCGTGCTGCTGTTTCCGTTCGGGGTCGGACCCGAGCCCGAACTGCTCGGCCGCATCGCCGGCGGGATCATCTGGACCGCGGCGCTGCTCGCCGCCGTGCTGAGCCTCGACCGGATGTTCGCCGCCGATCACGCCGATGGCGGCCTCGACCTGATCGCGCTGTCGGCGGCGCCGCTGGAGACTTCCGTGCTGGCCAAGGTGGCGGCGCATTGGCTGACGACCGGGTTGCCGCTGACCGTGATCAGCCCGCTTTTGGCCGTGTTTGTCAGCCTTGATCCGGCGGCGATACCGGCGCTCGTCACGGCGCTGCTGCTCGGCACCCCGGCGCTGAGCCTGCTTGGCGCAATCGCCGCGGCGTTGACCTTGGGCGCGCGGCGGCCGGGCATTCTGGTCGCGCTCCTGGTTCTGCCGCTGTACCTGCCGCTGTTGATCTTCGGAACCGGAGCGGTCGAGGCGACGCTGACCGCGGACGGCGCACGCCCTTACCTGCTGCTGCTCGCCGCGATGACGCTGGCCGCCGTGCCGCTCGCCCCGCTCGCCACCGCCGCCGCGCTGCGCCAGGCCCTCGAATAATACAAACCAGCGCTGATCTTGGTCCGTTCGTACCCGGCCTTGGGCCGGGCATCCACGAGCAGCCGGGGCATGCTCCCGGGCGTTTTCTCGTGGATAGCGGGGCCAAGCCCGGCCACGAGCGAATAGATCGGCACCTCGGGCGGTTGGCAAAAGCGATTCGAGGGCGCACCCCCCGGCTGCGGCCTTCCGCGTCACGGCTCCCGCTGGCTTGTCCGCCGGAACGCGCTAAATATACCGGCATTGATGCGGTTCCCGACGAGAAAGGCGGCACGATGCTGACCCGCTTCGCCAACCCGGCGCGTTTTATGCGCGCGAGCGGGAAGGCGCTGCCATGGCTCGGAGCCGCCACCGCCGGCGTGCTGGCCATCGGCCTCCTCTGGTCGCTCGTGCTGGCCCCTCCCGACTACCAGCAGGGCGAGACCGTGCGGATCATGTTCATCCATGTTCCCTCCGCCTGGATGGCGCTGCAAATCTATTTGTTTGTCGCCGCGTCGAGCGCGGTGGCGCTGGTGTGGCGGCACCCGCTGGCCGAGATCGCCGGCGAGGCCGCGGCGCCGGTCGGGGCCGGGTTCACGCTCGTCTGCCTGGCGACCGGCTCGCTGTGGGGACGGCCGATGTGGGGCGCCTGGTGGGTGTGGGACGCGCGGCTCACCTCGGTGCTGGTGCTGTTTTTCCTCTATCTCGGCTATATCGCGCTGGTGCACGCGTTCGACGACCGCAACCGCGGCGCCCGCGCCGGCGCGCTCCTGGCCGTGGTCGGCGTCGTCAACCTGCCGATCATCAAGTTCTCGGTCGATTGGTGGAACACGCTGCATCAGCCGGCCAGCGTCGTCCGCATCGGCGGGCCGTCGATCGCCCTCTCGATGCTGTTGCCGCTGCTGGTGATGGCGGTCGCGTTCACGCTGCTGTTCCTGTGGCTCTTGCTGCTGCGCATGCGAACCGCGCTCAACCGGCGCAAGATCGAGGCGCTGCGTCTCAATGCGCCGGCGTCTGGCGTCGATATCGCGATGGACCCCGCGATGCCCGCCGCCGGCCCGGTGCTGCGCTGAGGCCGCCATGATGGAAAGCATTCTGCCCGGTGTCGCCCGCTGGCTCGCCCAATGGAGTTCAATGGGCGGGTACGCGGCCTTCGTCTGGCCGGCCTATGCGGTCGCCGCCGCGGTGCTCGGCGGTCTCGCCTGGCACTCGTGGCGCGCCCATCGCATCAGTGAGACGTTGCTCGACCGATTGCAGCCGCGGGCCCGCCGCGCAAGCGCCCGGAGCCGGAGCCGATGACCCGCAAACGGCGGCGGCTGCTCGCGCTCGGGATCGGGATGTTCCTGCTCGCATCGGCGACCGCGCTGGTGCTGGCCGCATTCAACGACAATCTCGTGTTCTTCTACAGCCCGAGCGATCTGGCTGAAAAATCGATTGGCCCAGGGGCGATAGGACCGGATCGCCGCATCCGCATCGGCGGCCTCGTCGAACCCCGGAGCGTCGAGCGTCGTGCGGACGGACACGAGATCGATTTCCGCGTCACGGACGGGAAAACCGCCATCGCCGTGGTCTATGGCGGCGTCCTGCCCGATTTGTTCCGCGAAGGCCAGGGCGTCGTCGCCGAAGGCCGGCTGCGCGGCGACGGGGTGTTCGCGGCTACCAGCGTCCTCGCCAAGCACGACGAGAAATACATGCCGCCCGAGGTCGCCGACGCACTGAAAAAAGCCGGCCGCTGGCAGGAAGGCAGCGACGCCGGCGCCGCGCCGGCCGCCGCCGCGACGCGCTGAATGCGCCCCCGGCTCGAACGCCGCAAAAATTGCCGCAATCCTGGTGCACACTGCTCCTTATTGCGCTCCGGAGCGGCATGAGGCGAGGTGGTGGTGAATTCCCTGTTCGGCCGCGCAAATTCGCTGTTCGTGCCGGTATTCGGGCGCAAATGGGACCACAGGAGGCGGGGTCGGGCCGCGCTTTCACCCCTAACCCAATAAAGCGGGGCCAACCTGAGCCGCGTTCCATAGGCGATTGCGGGAGCATATGCGCCTAATTTGGAATCCCCATGTCTCGGCTTTCGGACCCCCTCTCGGTCTCTGGAGGCGACGCGTGTGATGCCGATACCAGAGCAGATGACGGCACGGGCGGGAGACCTAACCTCTTGCGTTGGCGCTTCACATAGTCATTTAGCGCGTCCAGCAACGTCTCATCGATCTCTCCGGCAGCTATCACCTTAAGATACTGATTCGGCTGTCCCTCTTCCGTAAAAACGACGCGCTCGCCTTCCATGATCGCAACCTCCCTCTGGAGAACCGGCGGCCTCACAGATGGCGGCGGCGGATCGGCCCCCGGGTCAGTTTTGCTCCCCGTGACCATTGCACCGTCGCCAGCGCTGGCTCCACCCGGCGAATCGGCTTCAATTTTATCGTCGGTGGACAAGCCGGCAAAGGAAATCGTGGCATCATAAGAGGCCAGGAACAACGGAGCGCCGCGCGGACTAAAGCCATTACGCAAAATTAATTCGTCGAGACAGACATCATCAGGTGGCCGATCAGCTCCCCAAATTGGCCAGAATTTTGCGATTTCCTTCGGGCGCAGCGCGGCGCGCCGGATGATCTCGCGTTTGGTGGACTCTTGCTGGGCGCGCAACAAACTGCGCCCCTCATCCGTAACGACAACCTGCCGAGCATTGGCAGCACCCGTATACTCAAGAAACCCGAAGTACCTCAGAGAGGCCAGGATATCTGCGCACTGCTTGAGGCCCCATGCTGCGCCCGCTTTATCCAGCGGGGCCGGGTGTCGGGTGAAGTGCTTTTCAAAGGCTACGAGGCGATCCACCGCCTCGCCAAGCGGCACCTGCGGAAACGCAGGACTACGATCACGTTTCCCCGTGCTATCGGACATATCTTGGCTCCACTAGTTCCATCTAATGTAGCGGGGCCGTAGAAAATTGCAATAGAGATCGCACTAGGGGTTGACGGAGGCCAAACTAGCGGCCATACTAGCGGCCAGGAGGATAGGTAATGCGTAGAGCGCGAGAGCCTCGGCCGAGTGCCGACCCGGATGCGGGGCGATGATAAGCAAAAGGCCGCTCCCCGGCGTGAACTAAGGAAAGCGGCCCGCTGGTCGGCACTCTAAGGCGGAACCGGTCGCCGTTGGCGCGGCGGCCGGTCCCTAGACCGCAAGACTGGGATTGGGCCCCGTCATCGCGATCGTCTCCTGGAATATAGTCGAGTTGGCGCTCGATTTCCACGGCGGCGGTGCAGGCCCATCCCGACACGGGATTGGGCCCCATGTCACAACATTTCCTTCTCTCCCCTGCCGCGCGCGGCCTCAGTCTCGCCGCGATCATGCGCATGGACGATGCCGCTGCGTTCGGCGTGTTTCGGGCGATCCGCTTCGCGGCTAATGCCGGCGAGCCATATTGCCCGCGCTGCGGCGTCGCCAAGGTCTATACGCTGGCGGAAACCCCCGTGCGCTGGAAATGCTCGGCGTGCCGAAAGAAGTTCAGTGTCACGTCCGGCACGATCTTTCATAGCCGCAAGCTGGCGATCCGCGATTACCTCGCCGTGATCGCGCTGTTCTGCAACGGCGTCAAAGGCACGTCGGCTCTGCAAATGAGCCGCGACATGAACATCAACCCGAAGTCGGCTTTCGTGCTTTTGCACAAGCTGCGCGAGGCAATGGGCGCGGAGATCGCGGCCGGCGAAGAACTGGCGGGCACGGTCGAAATCGACGGCGCCTATGTTGGCAAAGGTCCGAAGCCGGCGAACAAGAAAGCCGAACGCACCGACCGGCGCACCCTCGACATCCGGCGGCAGGTTGTCGTTGTCGCCCGCGAGCGCGGCGGCAACGCGCGGACATGGGTTGTCGGTCGGGAGGCCGATGGCGTTCCGCTGATCCGGCAGAACGTCGCCTCGGGAACAACCGTGCACGCTGACGAAAGCGCGGCCTGGGACATCCTACACGCCAGCTTCCCGATGATGCGCGTCAATCACTCGGTCGAGTACATGGCCGATGACGGCGCGTGCACGAACCAAGCCGAATCGTTCTTCTCCCGGCTGCGCCGTGCTCAGTACGGCATTCATCATCGGATTGGCGGGCGGCACTTGCACGCCTACAGCAACGAAATGGCGTGGCGCGAGAACCATCGTCGTTGGTCGAATGGCGATCACTGGAATCTGATAACCGCCGCCGCCCTAGCTCATCCGAAAAGCGCGGTATGGGCTGGTTACTGGCACCGGGGCGCGGCATGAGCGACCTGTCCCAACTGATCGCCAAGCGCGCCGAGCTGGCCGGCATTATCGCTCAATTGCAGCGGGAGATTGACCAGTACCGCGCCGACTTGATCCACATAGACGGCGCGCTTCGGCTACTACGTTCCGATCTTGACCCTGAGACGATCCGGCCGCGTCGCCGCTACACCCGGACGCAGTATTTCGGGCGGAACGAACTGTCTCGGCTCTGCATGGATACGCTTCGGCAAGCTGCCGGGCCGCTAACATCCGCCGAAATCACGGCCCGCATCATGACCGCGAAGGGACTTGACGCGCGGGACGCGCGGCTTCGCGCGGCGATCCGTGTACAGGCTGGCGCGGTCTTGAAGCGGTTGCATCGGCAGAAGATCGCCGCGCCATCCGGTAAGGGAATTGGCTCAACGTGGCTGTTATTATCCAACGAGTATCTGGGAGTGGAGTGTCAAAGATAATTACGTTGACAAAAACGGCCGGTTAGCCGATATAAAGGGCACGGGATATCCCCCCCGTGCCCTTCGGGGCCGGGGTGCGCGGCCGCCTCCGGGCGGCTGCTGCTTTTTGTGGACAGCACATTATGGACACCATCGTTTACGTTGATGGGTTCAATCTCTACTACGGCTCTCTACGCAAAACCCCTTGCCGATGGCTCGATCTGTCGAAGCTATGTAGGCATCTGCTCCCGGCTAACAATATCGTTAAGATAAAATATTTCACGGCCAAGGTGTCGGCCCGCCCTGACGACCCTGGACAGCCAACAAGACAGCAGGCATATTTGCGAGCCTTGGCAACCCTTCCCGAGATCGAGGTATATTTTGGCCATTTCTTATCGCATGAAGTTTACATGCCAATGGCTCAGTCAATCGGGAACAACAACAAGCAATATGCGCATGTAATTAAAACAGAAGAAAAAGGATCGGATGTCAATTTGGCGTCCCATATGTTGATGGACGGCTTTCGTAAGCGGTACAAGGTTGCGGTTGTCATTTCTAACGATTCTGATTTATGCACGCCAATCCGAATGGTTCGTCGGGAGTTAGGCTTTCCTGTCGGAATTCTTAGGCCAGGCTTCAAAAACCCGAGTATAGTACTCGGGCGGGAGGCCAATTTCGTCAAACCGATTAGATTTGGGGCAATAAAATCAAGCCAATTTCCTGATTCAATCCATGATGCAAATGGAGTCATCACGAAGCCGCCAGAATGGGCTTAAATTGGTCCCATCTGCGCCCGAATACCGGTTCGTGCCGCAAATTTCCCTGTTCGGGTCCGCCGATCTCCCTGTTTTCCTCGCCCGGAACTTCGTGCCAAGTCCCTGACCTACATAGAAAAAATCGACACGAGGCCGGGCACGAACGCGACAAATTCCCTGCTATGGGGAATCGTCGGCGGCCGGAACGGTCCTGCTACGCTCGCGGCTTTTTGACGAAGATCGTCGGCACCCAGGGCGGAGGCGCGCCCTCGATCCGCTCGCGACGACGCCGCTCCGCGTCGCTCTCGCCGCGCCGCGGCACCGGCCGCGCCGGCTCCGCTTCCTGACCGGACAGGCTCTGCTCGCGCTCGCGGCGCAGCTCCTCCAGGCGGGTGCGGATCGTCGTGAAATCGTCGGCGGCGCGCGGACGGCTCACCGGTCTCCCTCCCCTCTCGGATAAGGCATTGACCAACGCCGCCGGGCATGATGAAGGCGGAGGACGCCGCCGGTCAAATGCCGGCAGAAACATATCCGCTATTCGCGACAGCCGAGATGAGCCATGGCGGCGTTGACCCCGCCCTTGGCGTGCGGCACGCCCGCGATATCGAGCGCCATTTCGACCGCGGCGATGGCGCCGAGCAGCATCGGCTCGTTCAGATCGCCGAGATGGCCGATCCGGAACACCCGGCCCTTCAATCGATCGAGGCCGCCGCCGAGCGACAGATTGAACCGGTCGAGCGCGATCTGGCGCACCGCGTCGGCATCGCACCCTTCGGGCACCAGCACGGCGGTGATCGTGTCCGATTGCGCCTCTTTCTCGACCGAGTAGATTTCGGGGCCGCGATTGCCGGCCCAGGCGCGAACCGCGCAGCGGGTCGCCTCGGCCAGCCGGTGGTGGCGGGCGAAGACATTGTCGAGCCCCTCCTCCTCCAGCATCCGCAGCGCCTCGCGCAGCCCATAAAAGAAGTGCACCGGCGCCGTTCCGTTCCAGTAGGCCTGCGAGCCTTCTCCGAGCAGCCGCTTCCAGTCCCAATAGACCCGCGGCAGTTTGGCGTCCTCGGCGGCCGCGAGCGCCTTCGCGCTGACCGCCGTGAAGGCCATGCCGGTCGGCAGCATCAGCCCCTTCTGCGAACCCGCCACGACGACATCGACGCCCCATTCGTCCATCCGGAAATCGATTGAGGCGAGCGAGGAGATCGTATCGACCAGAAACAGCGCCGGATGCCCCGCCGCGTCGATCGCACGGTGCAGTTCGGCGACCGGATTGACGACCCCGGTCGAGGTTTCGCAATGCACCAGCAGGACGGCCTTGATGCGATGCTCGCGATCCTCTCGCAGCCGCGCTTCGAGCCTCGCCGGGTCGGCCGGATGTCGCCAATCCTTCGGCAGGGTTTCAACCTCGAGGCCAAACGCCTCGCCTCGCATCCCCCAGTTCAACGAGAAGAACCCGCTCTCGACCACGAGGATTCTGTCGCCCGGCGAGAACAGGTTGACCAGCGCCGCCTCCCACGCGCCGTGCCCGGTCGCGGCATAAGCCAGGATCGTGCCCGCGGTCTTGAACACGCGTTGCAGCCCGGCGAAGCACTCCTCGGAGATCGCCTTGAACTCCGCCCCGGTGAAGTCGATCGCGCCGCGGTCCATCGCCCGCAGAATCCGGTCCGGGATGTTGGTCGGCCCCGGGTTCATAAAGAAATGCGTGCCGTGCGCCATGCCTTGCCCTCGAAAGCACCCCCTCATTCGGAGGAGGGGCGCACGATACACGCGGCGCAGCCGGGCGGGTAGGCGCCAAGCGTCACGCCCCGGCGGTCACGGCACGATGGTCACACCCGAGGCGGCGCGATAGGATCGCCGATTGCCCAAAATCGCGGCGGAACGCGGCATCAAGCGACTGCCTTGCGGGCTTTGAACCGTGCTCGGCATTCGAGCCAAGCGAGCTGTCTTGTCGGTAGCTGACACAAGCCGCGTCGCGGCGCCTCCGGAACGATCGGCGCCGCCGCCCGCGCGATCCACGCCGAGCGCCGCACCGCCGCTGCCCGGCCTTGTCAGTATCGGCCTGCGGCAATGGATGGTCCTCTTGACCGTGCAAATGTCGACGCTGCTGTTCGGCATGACCATCACGCTGGCGAATGTCGTGCTGCCGCAGATCCGCGGCAGCCTGTCGGCGACGCAGGACGAGATTTCGTGGGTCATCACGCTGAACCTCGTCGCGACCGCCGTCGCGACGCCAATGACCGGGTGGCTGGCGAGCCGGCTCGGCTGGCGCAACGTGATGTTTTTTTCGGTGCTCGGCTTCACGGTGTCGTCGTTCCTGTGCGGCATGGCCGACAGCCTGGAAACCCTCGTGCTCTACCGCGTCGGCCAGGGCCTGTTCGGCGCCACCATCATGCCGATGGGCCAGGGCATCGTGCTCGCGACGTTCCCGCGCCACCTGCACACCGCCGTGATGGTCATTTGGGGCGCGGGCAGCGTCATGGGGCCGGTATTCGGCCCGATCTTTGGCAGCGTCATGGCCGAAACCTACAACTGGCGCGCCGCCTTTTTCATGATCGTACCGCCCGGCGTCGTGGCGATGGTGCTGATCTGGATCTGGCTGGCGGAGTACAAGGACCGCAGCCGCACGCAGCTTGACTGGACCGGGTTCCTCGCGCTCTCGGTGGCGATCACCGGACTGCAATTGATGCTCGACCGGGGACAGAAGCTCGACTGGTTCGAATCGCCCGAGATCTGTCTCGAAGCCTTTACCGCCGCGGTCGCGTTCTGGATTTTCCTGACGCACAGCTTGACCGCGACCCGCCCGTTTCTCGACCTTCGCCTGCTGCTCGACCGCAATTTTGCGATCGGACTCCTGCTCGCCTTCTTCATGGGGATGCTGGCCTTTACCAGCCTCGTGCTGATACCGGGCATGCTGCACGATCTGCGAGATTACCCCGACAGCGCGATCGGCCTCTTGCTGGCCTCGCGCGGCATCGGCAACTGGATGGCGTTCCTGGTCGTGGTGCCGTTCTCGCGCCGCTACCCGCGGTTGTCGGTCGCCAGCGGGCTGTGCGCGCAGGCGTATGCGGCCTGGGCAATGTCCGGGTTCGACATCAACGTCGGCAGTTTCGATGTGTTCTGGACAAATGCGTTGCAGGGCTTCGGGTTCGGCCTCGCGTTCACGCCGATGACGGTGCTCGCCTTCGCCACGCTGCCGGCGCATCAGATCACCGAGGCGTCGGGCGTGTTCACGCTGGTGCGCAATTTCGGGTCGAGCCTGTACATTTCGGTGACCGTGGTGCTGCTCGTGCGGTCGACCACGGCGAACTACTCGCGCCTGACCGAATTCATCTCGCCCTACAATAGAACCCTCTCGTTTCCGGGTCTGCCCGACCTTTGGAACCCGGACACCTTGACGGGGCTGATGCGGCTGGCCGGGCAGGTTCAGCGCCAGGCGCTGATGATCGGCTACATCAACTCGTTTTATCTGCTGGCGCTGACCGCGGCGGCCGGCGTGCCGCTGGTCTGGCTGATGCGCGCGGCCCCGCGGCTGCGCTGAAAAAAAGCGCGGGAGGTACGCCGCCCGACGCCGGTGTACATCGACGGCTCGGTCGGGCAGGCTCACCGAAAACGGCCGAGGTCAACCGGAGCTTCGCCCGGGTTGGAGGCAAATCCCCGATGCAAGCTACCGCGAAGCCCACCGTTCTGGGTCTTGCCGCCGATCTGGCGGCGGGACGCACGTCGAGCCGCGAATTGGTCGAGGCGGCGTTGGCGCGCATCGCCGATCCGGCGGGCGAAGGCGCCCGCACCTTCATAAAGGTTTACGCCGACAGCGCGCGCGTGGCCGCCGACGCGCAGGACCGCCTGCGCCGCGCCGGCTATGTCGCCTCGCCGCTCGCCGGGTTGCCGATCTCGATCAAGGATCTGTTCGATGTCGCCGGCGAGGTCAGCCTCGCGGCCTCGAAGGCGCTCGACGATACGCCGCCCGCCGTTCGCGACTGCCCGGTTGTGGCGCGGCTGCGCGCCGCCGGAGCGGTGCTGATCGGCCGCACCAACATGACCGAGTTCGCGTTTTCCGGCGTCGGCATCAACCCGCATTACGGCACGCCCGGCAACCCGCATGACCGCTCTCTGGTGCCGGGCGGATCGTCCTCCGGGGCGGCGGTATCGGTCGGCGACGGGCAGGCGGTGGTCGCGATCGGCAGCGACACCGGAGGCTCGGTACGCATCCCGGCGGCGCTGTGCGGTCTCGCCGGGTTCAAGCCGACGCAGTATCGCGTCCCGCGCGACGGCGTCGTGCCGCTCTCGACGATGCTCGATTCGATCGGCCCGCTCGCCAACAGCATCGCCTGTTGCGCAATCTCCGACGCGGTGCTGGCCGGCGAGCCTCCCGGCGCTCCGGCACCGGGGCCGGCCGACGGGGTGCGCCGTCTGGTGCCGCGCTCGCATGTCTTCGACGGCCTCGCGCCCGAGGTCGCGGCCGCCTTCGAGGCGGCGTGTTCGGCGCTGTCGCACGCCGGCGCGCGCATCACCGACCGGCCGCTGCCCGAGATCGACGAAATCCCGAAGATCAACATGGCGGGTGGGTACGCGCCGATCGAGGCCTATGCCTGGCACCGCGACCTGATCGCGCGCCGCGGCGGCGACTACGACCCGCGCGTGCGCGGCCGTATCGAGCGGGCGCGGGACATGACCGCCGTCGAATTGATCGAACTGCGCGATGCCCGCGCCGATCTGATCGCGCGCATGGCGCCGCTGACCGCCGGGTTCGACGCGATGCTGATGCCGACCGTCGCCATCACCGCTCCACCGATCGCGGCTTTCGCGAAGGATGCCGATTACCGACGGCTGAACGCGCTGATCCTGCGCAACTGCTCGACGATCAATTTTCTCGACCGCTGCGCCGCGACGGTGCCGATCCAGAAACCGGGCGAGACGCCGGTCGGGCTGATGATCGTCGGCGAGCATGGCGGCGACCGTCGCCTTCTGGCGGTCGCGCGCGGTATCGAGGAGGCGTTCGCCGCATAGCGAAACTCTACGCTGCCGGCGCTTGGACGGAATTAAATCAGCGCCGCCAGCCCGCGGCGGGGCGCAGCCGCAGACCGGGTGCCGGGCGTTCGAGCAGCACCTCGCGGCGAAACCGCACGAGCCGCGCAGGACGGCCGCCGGTGCGGGCGCTGATCTCGCCGGTCTCCTCGACCAGGCCCTGCTGCTCGACGAGCCTGCGAAAATTCTGCTTATGCAGCCGGACCCCGGCCAATGCCTCGACCGTGCGCTGCAGCTGCAACAGCGTGAAGACGGGCGGCATCAGCTCGAAAACGACCGGCCGGTATTTGATTTTGCCGCGCAACCGGCCGATGGCGGTGGCGAGAATGCGGCGATGATCTACCGCCATCTCGGCCCCCGTCATGAGACCATCGGGCACAAGATCGTCGGGCACGAGGCCGTCGGGCGTGAGACCCTTCGCGGCGACACCGGCGGGGGCGGCGATGGGTCGGCCGAGATCGCGCCCCGCCTCGGAAACCAGCCCGGCTTCGTACAACAGCTCGTAGCGTTCGAGCGCCAGCTCCTCGTTCCACGCCGTGCCGGATGGGGCGAATGCCAGGCCAAACGCCAGGCCGACCCGCTCCTCGCGCAAGCGGCGCTCGGCCGCACCGCCGGCGTTGCGTGCCCAGCGCGCCAACGCCGCCTCGATCGGGTCGAGCAGCGCCGGCCGGCCGTCGCGCCAGTCCTCCCACGGGAAGTATCGGTACCAGCTGTGCCATTCGGCGTCGGCGGCGCCCGCCGGACGGGCCTCGCGCACCAGCGCGAGGTAAGCGACGATCAGAGCCGGCAGCGCGCGCGCGTCGTCGCCGGCGCTGCGGTCGCGGTCGCCAAACGTATAGAGCTGCTCGGCATAACCGAGGTGCTGGCTGGTCTGGCGCTCGACCCAGCTGCGCAGCCCGATCTCCAACGTGCGGTGCTCGGCTTCGAGCGGCCCCGACGGGAGCGCCTCGATGCCCGCCAGTGCAGCATCGAACGGCGAGCCTTCCGCCGGCGGCTTGCCGCCTGGCAGCTTGATCGTGAGGACGCGGGGTTCCTGGACCGTGGCCGCCACGATTACCGCCGACAGCCCGATCGAAAGCACGGCACCACCTCCCCCGGAAGCGTCATCGGGAGCGGGGCCGCCGCCGGCGGGGCGCGCCAGCATCGCGCCGAGCCGAGGTTCCGCCATCAGCCGGCCGTGATGCGGTTGCGGAACCTCAGCGGGTCCTCGATTTGCGGGATCGGCTCGAAACTGCCGCCGGTGCCGCGCACAATCACGGTGCCGTAATTGAGCAGCCGGCCGAGCACCGATTGGTCAACCCCGACCGTCTCGACCTTGGACCGGTTCATCTCCATTGTATGCCGCTTGAACAGGCCGGTCTTGTAGATGACGCGGCGATCGGTCAGGGCGAGTTCGGTGGTGGCCTGGCGGATGAACGCGACCAACCCCGACCAAGCCCCGACAACTCCGAAAACCGCGGCGCCGATCCACAGCGGGATGGCGATCCCCGGCGCGTTCGACCCGCTCGCGAGGACGACGCAGACAAGAGCAAGGATCAGCAGCAGGATTGCTTTCAGATAAATGAACCAATGCAGCCTGGCGGCATGAAGCACCGTCTCATCCGGCTGCAGGACCCGCTCTACGTAATTCATGACGAGGCACGTTTAATCCGGGTGCGACCGCGCGTTCTCATCGCCGGGCGCCGGCCGGCCCGCCGTTGCGCCGCCGCGATTGCCCGCGCCCTGCTATGAGGATAACGGCTCTCACGCGGCACGGCGCTCGAAATCGATGCGCGGGTCGATCATCATGTAAGTGAGATCGCTGACCAGCTTCAGCACGAGACCGATCAGCGTGAACACGTAGAGCGTGCCGAACATGATCGGATAGTCGCGGTTGATCGCCGCCTCGAAACCCAGCAGGCCGAGCCCGTCAAGCGAGAAGATCACCTCGATCAACAGCGAGCCGGTAAACAGAATGCCGATAAACGCCGCCGGAAACCCGGCGACGACGAGCAGCATCGCGTTACGGAACACGTGCCCGTACAGCACACGTCGTTCGGTCAGCCCCTTGGCGCGGGCGGTCAACACGTATTGCTTGTTGATCTCGTCAAGAAACGAATTTTTCGTCAGCATCGTCAATGTCGCGAAACCGCCGATTACCAGCGCCGTGATCGGCAGCGCGATATGCCAGAAGTAATCGAGGATCCGCTCGGGCCACGGCAGCGCGGCCCAGTTGTCGCTCACCAGACCGCGCAACGGAAAGATCGACCAGTAGCTGCCGCCGGCGAACAGCACGATCAGCAAGACGGCGAACAGAAAACTCGGCACGGCATAGCCGAAGATGATCACGCCGCTGGTCCACACGTCGAACTGGCTGCCGTCTCGCACCGCCTTGCGGATGCCGAGCGGGATCGACACGAGATAGGTGATCAGCGTCGTCCACAGCCCGATCGAGATCGAGACCGGCAATTTGTCGATGATCAGATCGATTACCTGCCGGTCGCGGAAAAAGCTGGTTCCGAAGTCGAACGTCAAATAGCTCTTCATCATCAACAGGAACCGTTCGACCGGCGGTTTGTCGAAGCCGTACTGCTTTTCGAGCTCCTTGATAAAAGCGGGATCGAGGCCGCGGGCGCCGCGGTAGCGGGTGTCGCTCGCGCCGCCGGTTCCTCCGGCGGACGGGCCGCCTCCCGCCGCGAGTTCGCCGCCGCCACCGGTCACGCGCTGCGTCGCTGCAACATCGCTGCCCTTGAACCGTGCGATCATCTGCTCGACCGGACCGCCCGGCGCGGCCTGCACGATAACGAAATTCACCACCATGATCGCGAGCAGGGTCGGGATCATCAGCAGAATGCGACGTATTGCGTATGCGACCACTCAAAACTCCCGGTCGGCCCACTGGCTCTGCCGCGGGCGGAGCGCTGAAATTACCGCAACCGAACGAATTTTTCGCCTCCGCCCAGCGGTTCGCCCGCCACCGTTCCGCGGCTTTGCGCGGGAGCGCGGGGCCGGGCCGACCGCAACCATGAACTCCCGCCGGCGTTGGCGGCGAGGTGAGAGCAGTCGCAAACAGCGGGCCCATGGCGGGAGGAAGCGCCGATGAAGCAAAACAGGTCCCGTCGTTTCATCACGGGCGCCGCCTCGATGGCAATCAGCGCGGTGTTCGGCTACGCCGAGCCGGCCGCTTCACAGCCGGTCTCGCTCACGCCGGCCGCCATGCCGCGGATCGGTTCGGTCGATGAGCGTTATCAATCCTACAATGTCGAGATGCTCGAGGTGACCGGCGGGAGGTTCTGGCGGCCTTACGGCCCGGGGCTCGAGGCGGCGCTGCGGCAACCTGCGCCGGCGTCGTCCGGCGGCGACACCCCCGGCGGAATGAACCCCGGCCTGTACGAGTATCGGCCGCCGATCGATCTGACCAATGCGCGCCTGCGCAAGCTCGCCGCCGCTCTCGGACCCGCCTACGTTCGGGTCAGCGGCACCTGGGCCAATACAACGTATTTTCCCGAAACCGATCAGGCGTCCGCCGATCCGCCCGCGGGCTTCGGAGGCGTGCTGACCCACCAGCAGTGGCAGGGCGTCATCGACTTCTCGAAGGCGGTCGATGCCCGGATCGTGACCTCGTTCGCCACCGGCGTCGGGACGCGCGATGCCGCGGGCGTCTGGACCAGCGGGCAGGCCAAGCGGTTTCTCGATTACACGACATCGCACGGCGGCGGCATCGCGGCGGCCGAGTTCATGAACGAGCCGAACGTGGCCGCGATGGGCGGCGCGCCCGAAGGTTACGACGCGGCGGACTATGGACGCGACTTCAAAATCTTCGACGCCTTCGCCAGACAGGCTGCGCCCGACATGCAGATCCTCGGTCCCGGCTCGGTCGGCGAGGCCGCCGCGGACTGGGCCATCGCCTCCGCCTATGGCAGCGCACCGATACTGAAGACGCGCGACCTGCTGGCCGCTTCCGAGCCGGCCCACGTCGATGCGTTCTCCTACCATCATTATGGTGCGGCTTCCCGTCGCTGCGCTCCGATTTCCCAGACCACCCCTGAGGAAGCGCTGACGGAGGACTGGCTCGGCCGCACCGACGAGACCCTCGCCTTCTATCGCAAGCTGCGCGACGAATTCGAGCCGGGACGGCCGTTCTGGGTCACGGAGACAGCCGACGCGGCCTGCGGCGGCAATCCGTGGGCCGGCACGTTCCTCGACAGCTTCCGCTACCTCGATCAGCTCGGCCGTCTCGCCCGGCAGGACGTCAGGGTGGTCCTGCACAACACACTGGTCGCGAGCGACTACGGTCTGCTCGACGACGAGACGCTGGAGCCGAAACCCAATTACTGGGCGGCGTTGCTGTGGCGGCGATTGATGGGCCGGACGGTGCTCGACTCGGGCGTGCCGATCCGGGAGGGCCTGCACCTGTATGCGCACTGCTTGCGCGGAACTCCCGGCGGGGTCGCCCTGCTCGCGATCAACAACAGCCCGACGCGATCGACATCGATCAGCCTGCCCACCGGGGCCGACCGCTACACACTGACGGCCGGGCAGCTCGAAAGCCGCGACGTCCGCCTGAACGGCCGGGAACTCCGGCTGGGCACCAACGACCAACTGCCCGATCTGCAAGGCAGTCGCGTCCCGCCGGGCTCTGCGGAGCTGGCGCCGGCAAGCATCACCTTCTTGCAGCTGGCGGACGCCGGAAACAGGAGCTGCCGATAGCTTGGGTCTTGGTATGCCGAAAGCACGTCTGAAGGGGCTGAGACGGCGGGAAGGTGTGATACTGAGGGGGTGTCGCAGCCTAGGCGCCCAGGACGATAACGCGCGGCACCGGTCACCTTCGCGCTCCGTTTCCATGCTGGAATTATCGGAACCGATCGGTGACGCTGCTGTTGCGTTCGGAGGCTTCGCAAAAAGGGAGAGCGCCGATGTTATGGAGTTTCGACGAATTGAAGGGGTACGGGCTGCTCGCGACGGACGGCGCGCTCGGCTCGGTGCACGATCTGCTGTTCGATGACGCGCACTGGACGGCGCGATGGCTGGTCGTCGATACCGCCTGGCTGTTCGGGCGGCGCGTGCTCATCGCACCGGCGGCGCTGGGCCATCCCGATGCGGATACGCGGGAATTCCCGATCGCTCTGACAAAGGAAAAGATCAAGAACGCCCCCGATGTCGACGCGGATCGCCCGGTCAATCGCCAGCACGAAACCGACCTGTACAGCTATTACGGCTATGGCCCCTACTGGACGACGATGGACAACGCGCTGATCGGCGGGGTCGCCGGCGTCACATTGCCGCCGCGCATGCCGCTCGGCCACCCCGAGCGGGTTCCTTCCACGGAGGAAGCCGCCAGCCGCGCCGCCGGTGCCCAGTACATCGACGAGGGCGACCCGCATCTGCGCAGCGCCCGCGAGGTCACCGGCTACCACATCCGCGGCACCGACGATTCGGTCGGCAGCGTCGCCGATTTCCTGATCGACGAGGAAGGCTGGGTCATCCGCTACCTGGTCGTCGATACCGGACACTGGCTCTCCGGGCGCAAGGTGCTGATCGCGCCGCCCTGGGTCAGCGAGGTCAGCTGGGCGACGCAGGAAGTCCAGGTGACGATGACGCGGGCGCAGATCGAGGCCAGCCCCGAATACAACCCCGATACCGGGCTCGACCGCGCCTACGAGGAACAGCTCCACGGCCATTACGACCGGCCGGTGTACTGGTAGCCCCGCGGGCTGCAACCTGCCCGCTGGATCGCATCTGGCCCAGGGAGCCGGCCCCGGAGCGGGTCAGTCGGCTATCGCCGCACGGCGTGGTCGGCCAGCACCTGGGCGATGACGCGGGTGATCCGCCGTCCGGTCGGCAGGTGCAGGAATTCGTTCGGCCCGTGCGCGTTCGAGTGCGGCCCGAGCACGCCGGTTACGACAAACTGCGCCTCGGGAAATTTCTCGCCGAGCATCGCCATGAACGGGATGCTGCCGCCCTCGCCCATATAGGCCGGCGGCGCCCCGAACGCGGTCTCGGAAGCGCGCGCCAGCGACGCCGCGAGCCACGGCGCCAGCGCCGGCGCGTTCCATCCGGGCGAGGCCGCCTGCGGCGCAAAGCGGACCCGCGCGCCATGGGGCGGGTCCCTCTCGAACAGCGTCTTCAGCAACGTCCCGGCGGCTTCGGCATCCGATATCGGCGGCAGCCGCAGGCTCAGCTTCGCGGTCGTGTACGGCAGCAGCACGTTGCCGGCGTCTCCCGGCTGCGGCAGCCCGTCGATGCCGGTGACCGCAAGCTGCGGCCGCCAGGTGCGGTTCAGCACCAGTTCGGAGAGATCGTCGCCCATCGGTCGCACCCCCGGCGCGAACGGGTATTCGGTGTATACCGCCTCGCCGAGCGCCGCGGCCGCGACGCGCGCCTGTTCAATCCGCTCCGGCGGGATCTGCACATATAGCTCGGGCAGCCGGACCGCGCCGTCGCTCTCGTCCTCCAGACGCGAGAGCAGCTGCCGCAGGATACGGAAGCTCGACGGCACCACCCCCGAGGCGTGGCCCGAATGCACGCCCTCGGTCAAAACCTCGACCGTCAGCGTCCCGGCTGCGATGCCGCGCAGCGAGGTCGTCATCCACAGCTGGTCGTAGTTGCCGCAGCCTGAATCGAGGCAGATGACCAGGGATGGGCGGCCGATGCGGTCGGCCAGATGCTCGATATAGTGCGGCAGGTCGTAGCTGCCCGATTCCTCGCAGGCCTCGATGACGATTACGCAGCGGGCATGCGGCGCCTGCTGGTCGCGCAAGCCCAGCAGCGCGGTCAGCGCCCCGAACATCGCGTATCCGTCATCGGCGCCGCCGCGGCCGTACAGCTTGTCACCATCGATACGCGGCATCCACGGTCCGTAACCCTCGGCCCACCCGGCCATCTCCGGCTGCTTGTCGAGATGGCCATAGAGCAGCACCGTGTCGCCGTTTCCGCCCGCGTCGGTGCCGCTGGCGGGCACCTCGAGGAGCATCAGCGGCGTGCGGCCGGGCAGCCGGACGATCTCCAGCGTTGCGCCGGGCAGCGCCGCGATCCGCTCGCGCGCCCAGCCCTCGAACAGCCTCACGGCGTCGTCCATATAGCCGTGCTCGGCCCATTGCGGATCGAACGACGGCGATTTGTTGGGAATTTTTATGTATTCAACCAGCGTCGGGACGATGCTATCGCCCCAGCATTGATCGACCAGCTTCCCGAGCCTGTCCGTATCCAGCATGAAGCGCCCTCTCCGGTTTCGCGCCGGCACTATACCACCGGCCGATCGCGCGGCGCCCCGGGGGCGGCCCTGTTTCAGGCTGAATCGCCCGGCGGATGCGAGCCCACGCTATATCGGCGCAATTCGGCGAGCACCGCGACATACAAAAGGCGTTTGAACGGTACGATCAGCTCCGTGAGGCGCTCGGGCGCGACCCACTTCCAGGCGTCGAATTCCGGGTGTCGGTCGGCGGCGAGGTCGATGTCGCCGTCCGCGCCGGTGAACCGCATCGCGAACCATTTCTGCCGCTGGCCGCGCCAGCGCCCGCCCCAGGGCCTGCCCGCGATGCCGACCGGCAGGTCGTAATGCAGCCAGCGCCGGGTTTCGCCGAGGAATTCGGCCTTGTCGGTGCCGACCTCCTCGCGCAGCTCGCGCCATGCCGCCTCGCGCGGCGTTTCGCCGGGGTCGATGCCGCCCTGCGGCATCTGCCAGGCCTCCCGCCCCGCCGGCATATCGGCGCGGCGCCCGACAAACACGCGGCCTTCCCGGTTGATCAGCATGATGCCGACCCCCGGGCGGTAGAACCGCAGGTCGCTGTCGGAAAGGCTCACCATTCCACGGATGCCGCGGGCCGACCGGGGGCCGGACCGGTGCGCTCGCAATGACCGCTCCGCTGCGCGAAACGGATGGGCACGCGCATGACGCCCGACTCCTCCTACCGCGACGCCGTGATCACCAGAGCCTGCATTTTCCCGTCGATCGGGCCGGGACCAAACCGTGCCGCAAGGGCGGCGGCGCCGGCGTCGGTTGCCTCGGCGAGACGCGACGGATCGCGGGCCTCGATCTCGTTGCGCAGCGGCGTACCCTGGCACAGACCGAACGCCGCATCGCGCGGCGAAGCGGCGCGGCTGCGATGCTCGACGAGCTCGATATCGATGTGCGTGAACCCGGCCGCGGCCAGCTCGGCGCGGATTTTCACGCTATCGTAATAGCCGTGCGGCGTGCGCGCGAGAAAACGCGGCGGGTCGTCCGGAAACAGCGCCGCGACAGCCTCGGTCACGACATCGGCGAATTCATTCTCCGCGATCCGGTCCCAGACGGCGAACACAAACCGGCCGCTTGGCCGCAGCACTCGCAACGCCTCGCGATAGCCCGTCACCTTGTCGGGAAAAAACATCGCGCCGAACTGGCACGCGACGGCATCGAACGACCGATCGGGAAACGGCAGAGCGGTCGCGTCGGCCTGCCGCCATCGCACGCGCTCGGCACCGGGCCTCGTGGCCGCGAAATCGAGCATCGGCTGGTTCAGATCGGTCGCGACGATCTCGGCCGCACTCGGCAACACCCCTGCAAGGGCGCGCGTGAGAACGCCGGTGCCGGCGGCGGTTTCGAGCACCCGCTCCACCGGCCCGCTCGCGACCCGCTTAGCCAGATCGGCGGCATAGGGTTCGAAGATCAGCGGCGCGAGATACCGGTTGTAGAGAGCGGGGATCGAACCGGCGAAAACGGTGTCGGATTGCGCCATGACCCGCCCTCGCGCTCAGCCCACTGCTCCCTCGGCACGCAGTCCGGCGATCTGCTCGGCCGAATAGCCGAGTCCGCCGAGCACCGCGTCGGTATCCTGGCCGAGCACCGGTGCGCCGCTTCGGATTGCGGTCGGGGTACTAGAGAACCTTGCCGCCGCCCGCGCCTGCCGCAGGCGCCCCGCCGCCGGATGGTCGTATTCCTCGACGATTTCG
>JBFXDF010000044.1:0-21361 GCA_050181375.1 Alphaproteobacteria bacterium | reverse complement strand
GGCGCGGGTTGACCCGGCGCAATTCCTCGTAGCCGAACCCGTTCTTCTCGGCGGCGCCGGGGCGGAAGTTCTGCCCGAAGATGTCGGCCTGCGCGACGAGCTTTTTGAGGATGTCGCGGCCTTCCTCGGTCTTGAGGTTGAGCGTGACGCTTTTGACGCCGCGATTGTTGGTCTCGAAATAGGTGCTCGGCATGCCCGGCAGCACCGTCGAGCCGCGCGAGTTGTCGCCGATTTCCGGCACCTCGATCTTGACGACCTCGGCGCCGAGATCGGCCATCAGCATATAGGGCACCGTGCCGGCCTGCGCCGTCGAGCAGGCGACGACCTTTACCCCTTGCAGCGGCCCCCATGCGCCGTTTGACGCCTCAGTCATGATCCTTCCTCATACCAAACCAATTTCAAATGCCGGCGCTAACCCCAGCCGCAGTCCCGGCGCAGGCCGGGACCCACTTCTCAGCATCCCGGATGTTGTCCGGTGGGTCCCGGCTTTCCCCACGGATCAAGTCCGTGGGCAAGGCCCACGGGACTGCGAAGAAGAATTTCGCGGCAGGTGGTTCTTGACTACGGCACCGATGGATTTTGGTCGCGCTCTACTCCGCCGCGATCCGGGCGGCCGGGGCCGTCTCGAAATAGCGGCGGCCGCTGGCGCGCTGGTTCTCGTAGATCGACCCCTGGTGCTCGGCCGGCGGCAGCGGCATGCGCACCGGCACCGGCGCGAGGCGCGGCGCAAGGCTCGGCTCGCCGACGAGCAGCTGCTCGTTAAACTTGTCGATGCCTTCCTTGAGGCCAAGCAGCGGCCAGGCATCGGCGGCGCGGTACTGGAACAGCAGAAAGCGGCGCTGGCGCCCCGAGAAATTGGTTGCCGAGCCGTGCACCGCGCGTACGTGATGCACGGTGATCGACCCGGCCCTGCCGAGACAGGGACGCGCCTTCGACAGATCGATGTCGCATGTCGCCGGGTCCATCGCGCCGCAGAACCGGCCGTTCGGGCCGTGATGGTCGTAGATCGGTCCCTTGTGGCTGCCCGGCACGACCATCATCGGGCCGTTTTCCATGTCCACATCGTCGATCATGATCCCGACCGCGGCGAGATCCTCGTTGGTATGCGGATAGAACGCCCAGTCCTGGTGCCATTCGATCGGCGCGCCATACCCGGCCGATTTCATGTTGAGCTTGCCGGTGTCGAAGCGGACGCTGCCCCACAGATCGGTGAGGATCGCGATGACCTTCTCATTCCGGCTGGCGCGGAAATAGGCGGGGTGGATCGCGTGCGGCGCCTTCAGCCGACGCACCCGCGGCTCCTGCGGCGTGTGCGTGTCTTCGAGATCGTAGACGTTGTCATTGGCCGTGATCCGCGTGGATTCCCGCACGAACTCGTCGGTCACCCGCCCCAGCTCGTCGATCTCGGCCGGTGAGAAGACATCCGGAATGACGATGAACCCATCGCGGTCATAGGCCGCGCGTTGCGCCTCGGTCAGCATCGCGTCTCCTTTCGCACCGGCGCCGTCACGCCATGACGGCGGGCCGCCCGCCGCTATTTGGCCGCGACGGCGATCGCCTGTCCACCCCTTGACTGTTTGTCCCTTGGGGCATCGGCAAAGGCGGGCATGATCTCGCGCGCGAAACGCCGGATATTCTCGCGCGATCCGCCGAAATTGATCAGCGCGTATTCGACGCCGCCGTCGCGCAGCTTTTCGAGCTTCCGGGCGATATCGTCCGGGGTGCCAAAGATCGCGGTCTCGTCGCACAGGCGGCGCACCTCGGCCTCATCGTCGCGCGCGAAGCGGTCGCGGTCGTCGCCATCGGGGCGGCGCGACAAATTGTTGATCCTGACATGCCCCTGGAAGCGGCGCACCTGCGCGGCCTCGAGCTCCTCCTTGGTATCGGCGAAATGGATCGCGCGCGCGACACCGACCTCCATCGGGTCGTAGACCCGGCCGCGCTTCTCGACATCGGTCCTGAACTGGGCGATGTGCCGGATCACGTCTTCGGCGAGATCGTACTGGCCGAGCAAGAGGTTATAGCCGCGCTCGGCGACCTGCCGCACCGAGCGCTCGCTGCCGGCGCCCATCCAGAACGGCGGATGCGGGCGCTGCGCGCTGGGCGGCTCGACGACGATGTCGTCGTATTGCCAATAACGGCCGCGGTGGCTGAACGGCTCGTCCCGGATAAAGGCGTTGGTGATGACATCCATCGCCTCGTCGAAGCGTGCGTCGGCTTCCTCCATCGCGACGCAGAACCCGGCGAACTCGTTGTAGCGGTAGCCTTTTCCGACGCCGAAATCGAGCCTTCCGCCGGACAGCAGGTCCAGCGTGGCGGCCTGTTCGGCGAGCAGAACCGGGTTGTGCCACGGCAGCACCAGCACGGCGGTGCCGAGGCGCAAGGTGGAGGTGCGCGCGCCGAGCCAGGTCAGCAGGTTGAGGCTCGCCGAGACCTGCCCGAAGCCGGTGAAATGGTGCTCGACGACAAAGGTGCTGTGGAAGCCGAGCGCCTCGGCCTCGACATTGTTCTCGATCCACTCGCGGAAGCCCTGGCTGCTGTCGGTCATTTCCGCGCCGGGGGACGGCCGCCGCGCCTGCGCGCTGCCGAAGAGTCCAAACCGCATGGTCGTTTGCTCCTATGTCGCCGCGGCGAGATCGACGGAGATTAGAACCGGCGCGGCGATACTCGAAATGCCGGTATCTTATCGCCGCCATGACGCCGCGGCATCACGCGAGCGCCGGGCGCCGTCAAACCCGGGCTCCAGGAAATGCCGGGATTCGCACGAGTCCAGAGCATTACCAGCGGTTTTGCGGGGAATGGTCGGACGGATCCCGGCGGCGGCAGGGTGCGGGCACCTGTTGCGGAACGATCGCGCGCCGTGCCGCGCAGCCGCGCGCGCCAGTTAGTGTCGCTCGGCTCAGCCGGCGAGCTGCAAAAGAAACTGCTCAAGTCGGCGGGATTGGTCGGCGCGGGACAGGCCTTCTCGCGCCGCCGCTGGGACGGCCGGAATGCCGGTCGGGCGTTGCTGGATCCAGCGGCGAAGCTGCTCGGCGATGGTGGACGGATCGTTGACGATGATCCCGGCTCCGCGTTCGCGTATCATTTCGGCCACGTTGCCGTGCTCGTAGCCGATAAACAGGATCGGGCGCCCCGCCCCGAGATACTCGAAAAACTTCGCCGGGATCATGCCGGCATCGATCACATTGTTCCATTGCAACAGCAGCAGAACATCCGCGGATTGCTGCAATGACAGCGAGTTCCGGTATGACACCCGGTCATGGAGAAACACGCGGTCGGCGACCCCCGCCTGGGAAACGGCGGCCGTAACCGCCAGCGCATCGCGCTCGATCAACCCGTAAAAATGCACCGCGACGCGCCGGCGCTCGGCGGCGGTCAGCAGACCCATTCCCTGAAACAGCGGGGCGGGATCGCGATAAGGCGCATAGATGGTGCCGGTGTGGCGGATCGCGACGACGTCATCCGGTTCGGGGCCGGGCGACTTCGCCGGAAAGTCCTCGGAAACATATCCATTCAAAATACATCTTACCGGTTGTTTGTACTTGCGGCGAAGCATGTCGGCCCAGATCGGCGAGACCGTTATCAGACCGGTCGCGCTCCGGAGGGTTCTCGGTTCCATAAACCAGTCGACCCAATACCGCCATCGCGGGTCGGAATAGTAGGTGTTGTCGGCCCACAGGTCGCGCATATCGGCGATCCATGGCGCGGCACAGGCCTCGGCAATGCGCCGCGCCGCGATAAGCCCGGAATTCGGCGGCGCGCTGGCCAGTATGACATCCGGCCGCCAATCCTTGACGAGCCGACGGCCGGTTTCGGTCGCGGCTCGTATCCAAGGCGCGCGCGGGTCGGGGATGTGCAGCAAGGAATAATAGTGTCGCCTCAGGGCTGTTCTCCACCGCGGCGGAGGCGAATTCGAGCCGGACGCAACCTGAGGCGGGGCGGAGCCCGCGCCGGCCGCGGACCGCCGCAACACCCTAAGCATCGAGGCGAGCGAGTCGCCGCCCCGTCTTGCCGCTACCCGAGTTACCCGATCCGCCGGCAGCAGCGCGGGCTGGGACTGGTCGTCGGAATCGTCGCCGGCCAGGACCCGCACGTCGTGTCCGGCTTCGTGCAGATTCTTTGCGAAATGTCCGACGCGGATCGCCCCGACGGCATTCGATGGCGGGAACCAGTAACTGACCACCAGCACCTTCAGGCGTCGGCCCGATCCTGGGGTCTTCCCGGACACGCTGCCGCGTTCGATCGTCGCGCCGCCGGCACGGCGGGAACCCCCGGATTCGACGCTTTTGTTGATCGCGACCTCGGTTCTACGGGCCGTGTCGTTCAGGGAAGGCATCGCAGCCGCACCTTATACTGACTCAGCGAGCTTTCGACTGCTTCTACTCGTGAAACGGCGAAACCACCGCCACACCAACAGGTGAAGGAGCCGCGCGCCCAACGTAGTCGGACAAACGCGGACCGACGCATGCGGATCGCAATCTCTTAGGCGCCAGCGTGGAACGTGCTGCCAGCGCCGGTTGATACGCGGTTATGTCGGCACCGCGGGCGCAGGTTTTCGCGCCGCGGCGTCCGCGCGGTTCGCGGGCACCGGCGTCTGCAGTCGTAAACCCCGGAAATCCCCGCAAATCCGATCGCCAAACTGTTGTATCAGATATTCCAGCGTCAGAATCCGCGTCATCTGGTTCGGATCGTTTATATGCTCCAGCCGGAACAGTCTTGGCGTGACCTGTACCCCATTCGGCAGCGCGGCGTTCACGTAGGCTTTCCCGAGATATTGAGATTGCGTGGCATAGCGCCGCATCCGATGCTGAACGCGGTACGAAACCCGCCGCACTCGGTTCGGTCGCAGGTAGGTGCCGTAATCGACGAGCCTTCGAGATAGTGGCGGTGACCCGCTGAAATCATGGCCATAAACCGACGGGTATGCTGCCAGGCGGCGATCCGCTCGCCGGATCAACTCCGCTTCGTAGGCGCCATGGTTCTTCCACGCGATCGGTACGGCGCTGGCGTGCTCCGTCACCGCACGTTCGAGGAACGGCAAGGCGGTATATCCGAATGAGCTGTTTATCGTATTCACCCGGCAATCCCAAGCGCGGCACCTGAAATTGTGGTAAAGCCATTCGATGACCGGGCGCGGCAGCGACGTAAAGCTCTCGCCCGTCAAGATCTCCAGCTTGAGTTCGAGTCGTCGAAAATAGTCCTGTTCATTGAATAATGCCGTGCATACGCGCGGGTCAAAACGGCTATAGAACGACCAAAGGAATTCTGTTGGAGTGTAACGCGCGTCGCGCAGATAAAAGAAGTTTCGGAAAATCTCTCCGCCGCCGCCGTTCAGGGCTAACATCCCTCCGCTCGTGCGTCGCGCCTGTTGTTCGAGCTCGGCGCCGTTATCGAAAATTCCGCTCCAGCTATAACCATCGGTCGCGAGGAAATGCCGATGCGCGATCGCGGCAAACTCATCCGGTTCGCAGGTACGGTATTGCGCCTTGTCAATAGCTTCGAGAGCCAAGTTTTCGCCGGTTGCGATGGTTTGCGCCAGCATCACATCGCTGTCGTCGCTCCGGCCATAAACATAGAGCGACGGGCGTACGCCTTGTCGGCGCAGGAAAGCCACGATCAATCGCGAATCGTATCCTCCCGACAACGCGCAGTTTACCCGGTCGCCAAAGTTCTCCACCACCGAAGCAAAGTAGCGGTCGAGCAAACCCATGCTGCGATCGATGCTTCCCTCGAAATCCTGATCCGACGTTGTTTTCGGAATACGAATCGAATGTCTGACGAACTCGACTTTTTTCGGCCGCACCGAGATGGTGCTGTTGACTGGCGCAAGTACAATTTGATCGAACAGGGTGGCGTTGCCCGACACCACGCCCATAAAAACATATTCATAAGCCGATTGGGCGTTGACGGCGACGCGATCCAGGCACGATGCCGTCGCCAGGAACGAAGATGACGCAACGCGCATCTCGCGATCGCAGAACACGTGATATCCGCCGAAGCTGTCGGGGATGATCTCGGTCGCGCCGCCCTTCCGCAGGATTACCGCATAATGACCCATGGCATGTTCGCGCGGCCCCGGCGACCCCTGGTAATCCCGATAGAAGGCAGACGCGGCCGCCTGCCCGACCGTGCCGCCGTAGAACAATGTTCCGCAGGCAAAGACGAAATCACCGTTCGGAAATCGCTGGAGCGCCAGTTCTCGGCTCTGGAGCTTGGCGAAAGCCATAAGAACGTAGTCGTCGGTCGCTATCACGACCGGCGCCGGGAAGCCTCTCCGAGCGAAAACGTCCAGCGCCGCGGATTGAACGGCCGTATAATCGGTCCAGCCCGATTTATGGACGAGAATGAAGCCGCCCATTATCCTATGCCCCGCGCCGACCGTGCCGGGATGATTCAACAAAGAGTTCGGAATATTTATCGAACATCTGCTCTAGCGAGAAGTCCACGATCGCGCGTTGCCTGTTCAGGTTGCCGAGCCGCTCCCGTGTCGCCGGCTCCCGCAACAGGCGTTGGATCGCGGCGGCGAAACCGGCGCTATCATCCCGCGCAACAATGAAATCTTGATTATCCTCGCACACCATGTCCCTGACGTCGCCGACATCGACGGCAGCGATCGGCAGGCGGGCGGCCATCGCCTCGAGGATCGCATTCGGCATTTGTTCCGTGTCGGACGACAAGGCAAAAACATCAAAGCCGTCCAAGACAGATTCCGGCGTCACCTGGCCGGTAAAGGTGACACGGTCGGCGATCCGAAGCTCCTGCGCCAGCCGTCGAAGCGCGCCGAGTTCGACACCATCGCCGGCGATCATGAGGCGCACCGGCTCACTCGTATCGAGCAGCGCGAAAACGCGCAAAAGCCGACCGACATTTTTTTCCGGACGCAGCGGCGCTACAGTACCGACGACCAATTCGCCGGGCCGGCGGGCAAATCGAGGAACCGCATCGCGCGCCGGCGCGGCAAAGCGCGCCACGTCGACCCCGTTCGGCAGATACGATACGCTATCGGCCGGCAATCGCCAGCTGTCGCGGGCTATGCGCTGGAGCCGACGCGACGGTACAACGACGCGGGCGCAGTGGGCCAGCGCCCATCGGCGGCACAGCACGCGACGCCGCAGCTGGATGTCGGCCTCTTCTTTACCGAACCCCGCCTCGAAGTGGATATGCGAGATGCTCGGCAAAATGCGCCCGGCAATCGCCCACTCTATCGAACCCCAGTTATAGGTTATGAGCAGATCGGGCCGAACGCGACGCAGCATCAGCGCGGCCGCAACAATACCGTGAATAATTCCGCCCTTTTGCTGCGCCGGCGCCACCAGGGTGATCCCGGCGCCGGACAAGAGCTGCGCCGCGGCATCGAAATTGCCGTCAAGCGCAATGATGGTGTGACGAAAACGATCGCCAAGGTGATTTATGACCCGCCCCATGCGCAAGGGGACGCCGCCGATTCCGAAACTTGGGAAAACGTGAAGCAGGGATAATTGCGCTGCCGCTGCCGGCCAGGCTCGAACCCGTTCGCTGCCCGTGGATGTTGCGGCGGGTATCGACATTATCGCGTGTCGCTCGAGTGCTGCGGACCGGACGTGTTTGCCGGGATCGGGCGCTTTGTACCCGCCGCCCTTACGGACGTCACCCGATCCCGGTGAATTCATACCCGAGTCAGAGCGGTCTCAGCTTTTCGCTGAAATCGCGCAGGGCTGCCGCGGCGGGCCCGACTGCTTGCGACATCTCGGTTGACAGCACAACAAGCGCGCCGATCCGCCGCTCGCCGTGCAACGCCGTTGCGGCCTGCAACAATTTCGCTTCCAGAGCGCTGCCGGTCGGCTTGCCGTCGATGACATAAAACCACCATACGAGCCGCTGACGGTCCTCTCGCGCGATCTTCGCCGTATTGACGCTGACGGGCTTGCCGCCCACCGCGACGGAAGCACGCCCGGTTTCGACCAGCCGCCACGGTTCCGGGCGGACGATGTCGGCTGCCGCCCGGGTCAGCGGGTTGCCGCGCTCGGGTACCGGATAGAGGGCCACGATCTCTGTGACGCTCTCTCGTCCATTGCGATAATCGGCGATCGTCGTTTGCTCGGCGCCGTCTACCTTGGGCGCCCAGTCGCCGCCGATGAACGGCTCGCGTTTCCAGGCGCCGTCCTGCGGCAGCACGGTGAGCAGTTTCGCCGCCGCGATCGGCGCCGCCGAGGCCCGTTCCACCCAATAGAGATAGGCGGGACCGGTCAGCGCGAGCAGCAACCCAACGGCCGTCACCGACCCAAGCCGGGTTGACGGCGCCGCGGTGATCGGCATGGTCCGTGGCAGGCTCGGCCGCGCATCCTCCTTGAAGCCGATGCCGATCGCGATCAGCAAGAGCATGACGATCGTGAAAAACAGCCAGCCATAGATGATGTGATCGGCCATTGCCGACGCCGCGTCTCCCAAGATGTGACCGAGCACCACCAGACCCAGGGCGCGGAACCCGTTCGCCACGATCGGCAGAACGATCGACAGCGCGATAAAGGCAGCCCGCCGCCACGGGCTGCGATACACGACTACTGCAAAAAAGCAGCCGAACACGATCGAGGCGATCAGGAACCGGAGACCGGCGCAAGCCTCGGCGACCTCGAACGTGCCGGCCGGGATCTGGATGATGAAGCCGTCGGCAAACACCGGGATGCCGAGCAGCTGGAGACCGAAGACGGTAAACGCGGTCGTATAGGTCTGCAGCAGCGGAACGAGAAACGCACCGAACGGCACCAGAAAGAAAAGAAACAGCAGCGGAGCCAGCAGCGCGCGAAACACCTGCCAGCCGAGCACCGCCAGCAAAAGGATTTCGAAAAGCAAGACGACACTCAGCTGAGCGGCCTCGTGTACGTCGAGCAAAGCGGCGGCGAGCCACAACGCCGATGCGGGCGGCAGCAGCGCCAGCGCCCACCATGACGGTTCCGGCCGCAATTGCGCCAGAACGTCGCGCCGCATCCACAGCAATACGCCGACCAGCGGCAATACCAGATAGCAGTGATTATACGCCGTTGAATCGTCCCAGACCCTGACCGCCGCGGCGATCTCGTACTGGAACGCGATGCCGAAGGCGGCGCAGGCCACCGCGATCCAGCATAGGGTCGGAATCCAGACCCGCAGAGCCGGCGGCACGGCGATCGGAAGCCCGATCTTTGGTGTCTGTACGCTCATGGGCGGCTCACACGGAAATGGGGGCGGCAGAAAGTGTCGGGGCGAGCGACCGACCAGCCGGCGCTGCGTCGAACGAAGCAAGGAGCCGGTCGAGGCCCGCCAGCGACGCGTCCCAACCATAATCGCGAACAACCCGCGCCCGCGCCCGCGCCCCGATCGGCCCGGCATCGCCGTCGAGAACACGGCCGATCGCCGCGGCGAAGTCGGCCGGGCTCGTCGCGGTCAGTATTTCGCCGTCGGCGCAGGCGTCGATTCCCTCGCGGGCCTGCGGCGTTGCGACGACCGGAACACCCATCGCCATCGCCTCCAGAACCTTGTTCTGAACGCCGCGGCCGATCCGTAGCGGCGCCACCGCGACCCGCGCATACCGCAAATATGGCCGGACATCCGGCACGCGACCGGTGACCCGGATATCGGGTCCGGCAAGGGCGAGCACCGCTCGGGACGGATTGGCGCCGACGATCCACAGACAGGGCGGAGCTGCACGCTGCCGAAGCCGCGGCATGACGTGCCCGACGAACCACTCCATGGCCTCGATGTTCGGACGATAGTTCATGGCGCCGGTAAACACCAGCGCGGGTCGAGCGTCCAACGGGTCCGCAAAGCCGCGCGACGGGTCGAAAAAAGCGACATCGACCCCGTTGCCGATAGGATGGATGCGGGCGGCGGCTTCGGGCGCCAGAGTCGCGAACAATTCCGCCTCGGCTCGCGACACGAGCAGAACCGCGTCGGCCCGCGCCGCAGCCCGGCGCTCGAGGGCCAGCAGCGTGCGTCCCTCGCGCCGGTAAATGGCGCGCGCCGGCCCCGAGCCGGTCTCCGCGTATTGCCGCCACTTCTCTGAATCGACATCGACCATGTCGAGGATCACCCGCGCACCCCGGCGATCGGGAACATAGGGAGCCATCGCCGAAGAAAAGACATACACGAGCCCGGGCCGATGCGCCGCGACGAGTTGCTCGACGGCGGCGCGCAACCGCCGGTCGCCAAAGTAGAATTGCGTCAGCGGCGCGCCGCTGAACAGGCCGATAAGGCTGCGCAGCCGGGCTCGCGGCACCGACAGCCATTGCCACGCGACGCTGGCGCAAATCCTCTCCAATTGCGGGACGTAAGCGACGTCCTCGGGCGCGTCGACAAAGGTCGCGAGATGCACCCGATAGCGCCCGGCGAGGTGCCGCAGCACGTTGTATGCCCGGATCTTGTCGCCTTTGTCGGGCGGATAAGGGAGCCGGTGCGCGAGAAACAAGATATCGGTCATGTCAGCCGGCGCGTGTCAGCCGAGACCGCGGACGATCGGCGGCCCGAGCCGCGCCGCCAGTGCCAGCGGCAGCATCTTCCAAAGTTTCACGAACAGGGCGAATTTCGGATTGAGCGGGTTGAGGTCGGGGATGGTTCGACCCGGGGCGACCCTGAACTGGTAGACGAGCGGCACCGGCTCGAACCCCCAATAGGTTTTGAAATCATAAGCGCCGGTGCCGACTTTGCTGCGCCCGAAATCAAATACCCGGCATCCCCGTTCGCAGGCGCGCCGCATCACCTCCCAATACATGAAATCATTGGCGGCCAGCCGGCGGGCGTCGCTCGTCCCGCCGCCGTAATAGGGCAGGACCTCGTCGCGGAAATAAAAATTCAACACCGAGGCGACCGGTCCGCCCTCGCGCGTAACGATCGTGACGATGTCTGACTGGCCCGGGAACGTCGCGAGCAGCAGCTCGAAATATCTCTTCGGGAAAACCGGGGTCCCGAGATTGCGGACGCTCTCGCCATACACGCGATGCAGCCGATCGGCGTCACAATCGATTTCCGAGCGCAAACCGTTCTGGATGCCTTTGCGGACCATGGCCCGCTGCTTCCGCGGGATCATCTTCATATTCTTGTCGACCGAGGGATCGATCGCTTTGCGAAAGCCGGCGTAAAGATCGCCTTTGGCGGTCCAGTCGGATCGATGATTCGATGCGGCGCGGAACTCGAGCACCGGCACGCGGAGTTCCTCCATCAGCCGAACCGCGGCCGCGTCCAACGCCTTCAGGCTCATCGCGTCGGCCGCGATCGGCCCGCCTTGCACGCAGAAGGCGTTCGAGACCAGGCTGGCGCCGAACAGCGGGGTTTTCACCAGCGTCAGGGGCAGCACCCCGGTGATCGTCCCGTCGCGCTCGGCCATCAGATAATAGGTGCGATGCCGAAATGCCGTCTCGATGACGCGGCGCCAGCCGGCGAGGTGGAAAAACGTACCGTCCGCGCGCGTCTGGACAAAAGCGTCCCACCGGTTCTCGTCGCCGGGGGCGAGGCATCCGATCCTTACCGCCGCGCCGGGATCAACGGTCGGCGGGGTTGCTAGTGCGGGGGGCGCGTCAGCCATGACTCGACCAGCGGCGGTTGCGGGTTTGCCCCGTCAAGAAAAAGGCGATCCATTCGCGTCCATCGAAAGTCCCGCAGCAGGCGGCGCAACCGATCCTCGGTACGGCCGAGATTGAGATAGTGGCGCAGCCGGGACCGCAACGGTGCCTGGACCTGGCGAGGCTGGCCCGGATCGATCTCCCAGGGGTGCAGATAGAACACGCAAGACGTGCGCAGCTCGTTTTCGGCCTTGCGCAGTGCGCTGCGGGTGACGCGATACGGCAGCAGCCGGAAATAGCCTCCGCCCGCTGTCGGAAAATTTCGACCGAGCACCCGCACCGTCGTCAACGGGATTTCGATAAAGCCGGGGAGCGGGCAAAACGGCCGCCGCGGCGCCGCCGGTGCGCCGTAGAGATCGTGCGCGATCGGGTAAACGCTCGAGCTGTAGCGGAACCCCTCCTCCGCCAGGACCCTGTGCGCCCATCGGCTTTTGACCCCGACCGAAAACGTCGGCGCGCGGTAGCCGGCCACCGCGGCGCCGCCGATATCCTCGAGCAGTTCCTTGCTGCGCCGCACGTCCCCGCGGAACTGCTCGGGCGTTTGCTGGTCGGCGCGGTAGTGATCCGAGCCGTGGCTGGCCAGCTCGTGACCGTCGGCGACGATGCGGCGCACCAGCTCCGGGTGCCGCTCGGCGACCCAGCCCAGCGTAAAAAATGTGGCGCTCACGCCGGCCTCGTCGAGAATATCGAGAAGCCGGTTTGTGTTCCGGGCGACCCGGCGGGGAAGGATTTCCCAATCACGGCGATCGATGACGCCGGCGAACGCCTCGACCTGGAAATAATCCTCGACGTCCACGGTGAGGGCGTTGCGGCCCTGCGTTGCGGTATCCGCGGGCATGCTTGCGGAGGGCGTTATGATCGGGGCGGTCCGCCGCAACCGCCGGCGGCGACACGGGCGACCGCGCCCCCCGCGCGTCGCGGCATCGCGGCGCGATCGGTTCTATCGGACCTCATTGGCCTCGCCCGCCGCGAAATAGCTGGCGATGATCTCGACCACGCGGCGGATTGCCCGGTCATGCCCGGCTGCGCGCCGCTCGAGGCTGTCGAGCCGCTCGAACAGCGCCGATACCGGGATCCCGCCCGCGGTCTCGGCGCCGGTCGACGCATGCCCGTTGACGAGCGGGTTCGCCGTCGCGACGGCCGACAGCTCAGCGTCGAGTTCGGCCGCGACCTGCTCGGCGTCGGCGGCCGAGATCGTGTGACTTCCGTCGAGGAAGCCGCAGAGCAGCAGCCGCGAACACAGCGTGTTGATCCGCCGCGGCACACCGCCCGTGTAAGCATAGATCGGGCGAAAACAATCGTCGGCGAACTGCGGATCGCCTTTCCAGCCGGCGCAGGTGAGCCGGTGCTCGATATAGCCGCGCGTGTCGGCCTCGTTCAACGGTCCAAGGTGGTATGCCGCGGTGATGCGTTGTCTGAGCTGATCGAGTGCCGAATTGCCCAACACATCGCGAAATTGCGGCTGACCGAGCAGAAAACTTTGCAATCCGGTGGCTGTTCCGACGGCGATATTGGACAGCATGCGAAGCTCCTCGAGAGCTTCGAATGACAGGTTTTGCGCTTCGTCGATGATGAGCAGAGCCCGTCTGCCGGCGCCGACCTGTACCTGCACGAATTCCTGAATGCGCGCCAGCAACGCGCCTTTCGCCATTCCGCCGTCGTCGATGCCGAAACCCGCGGCGACCATTCGCAACAAATCGTCTCCGCTCAACTGGCTTGTGACGATGCGGGCAATCAGGTAGGAGTTAGGGTCGATTTGCGACAACAAGCGGTCGACCAGCATGGTTTTTCCGGCGCCGACATCTCCGGTAATCACAATGAACCCTTCGGCGTGATGCAGCCCGTAGGTCATATGGGCCATCGCCCGGCGGTGCTCGGCGCTCTCGTAAAAAAACTCGGGATCGGGAGTCAGCTGGAAAGCCAGCCGATCGAACCCGTAAAACTTCGCATACATCTAGGTCAAAAACTCCGCGTCAGGCCGATTTGAACCTGATTGCGATGGTAGGAACTGCCGACAGCAGAGCTGTCGACATTAATAAACTGGTAGAGAAAGTTTGCGCTCAATTTCTCGCCAAGTATATACTGCAAGCTCCAACTGGCTGTCAACGTATTCTGATCGTCATTGGTTTGCCGAGTGAAGCCAAGCGCGGCGTAGCTGTTTAAGCGGGGCGTCAGCGATCGGCCCCAGATCAGGTTGGCCCCTCCGCCCGTGTTGTTGAGCGTGCCCACGGAGCTTAGCGGGACGCCGATCGGTGCGCCGATCGGCGACTCTTTCGCGATGAAAGTGTAAAGGCTGAGCGTGTCGCGCTCAAACCGGGTCTGCACGCCGGCCTGTGCGGTCTCGTTCTCGGTCACGGCGTTCGTATTGCTGAATACCGAGTTTACCAGCGGAACCGGTAAACCGGTGGATTGATTGACGACGTTTCCAAACGAGTCCACGCCGGACGCGTTCAAGCTGTTAAAAATCTGCTGCTGCTGCGACACACGGTTGCGCTGAAACGAGGCAAATGCGGTGGTGCGCGGCGTAATCTCATACTGGAGCGCACCGTTGAACCCCAACAGCCCCTCTTGGCGACCAAAGGTGAGAAGCACATAAGTGGACCCGTATGGCGTATAACGGCCGCCAATATACCAGCTGGGCCCGTTGAAGTTGGCGCTTGGCTGAAACGGATAATCAAGGTTTTCGTAGCCGATCCGGCCAAGTCCGGCGAATTTCGGGTTGAACTGGTATGACAGGTCGTCAAACGCCCGGTACTGCGTCGATCGGGCAGCCGAAACTGAATCGATTTTCCGCGCGTCGAGCGTCAATCTCGAACCTACAACCGAGAGAAGCTGACCTGTCGCAAATGTCGCGGTCACGGCATTTTGCGTGGCGTCCTGCAAATTTGGAGCAAACAACAGCGGCGATGGGTTCGCATTTACGGCGGAATTGCCCGATGTCGTCTGGACTGTACTATAATTATAACGCAGCTCGCTGTCGACATAGCCGCCGAACGATTGACGCGCAAATGGCGACACCGAGGCCGTGATCACCTGCTGCGCCTGCGAGTTCGGGATGAGCGATGGCGAGGCGAAGGCAAGCCCGCCGGTTTGGGAGGTCTCGGTAATCGCCGCGCGGCCGTCGATAAAGACATGATCGGTCACCACCGTCCCCAGCCCGTAGGCGAGAAGATTGCCGAAGGTCTGGTTCTGATCGGTAGCGCGCGCGTATCTCTGATGATCGAGCGACCCGCTCAACTGGCCTTGCAGCCGCACCGTATCGACCGAAATCGTCGCGTCGCCGTGGAATTGGCCGAATACGTCCGAAAAATTGTTCGGCGTGTTGCGCGGATTGTCGGTGTATCCCCCGAGCAGAGACACGCTCGGTTGTAGCAGGATCGCCGGCGCGCGCGGATCGCCGGCCTGAAGCGGAAACGCGCCCGGACGCACCGGCGCGAGCGTTGTCGTCGAGAGCGGGTTCGACAGTGCCGTCGAGGGACCCGGGTTCGGCGACAGCAGCGGCGAAACCGCCGGATTGCCGTACCCGAACGCGGGCGTCAGCAAACCCGGCGATGTGAGGTCCGGGGCCGCGGCGAAACCCGGTCCGGGTCCGAGCGGCGCCGCTCCCGGTGCCGGTACAGCCTCCGGTTGCTCGCCGCCCGGAGTTGTCGAAGCGGCGGGCTGACCGGTTTCGGACGGAACGCCGGGTCGCTGCTGCGTCGGCCGGGACGGCCGGCCGCCGAGCAGGCCGGGGAAGATGTCGGGGCTGATGCCGAACGGAGGCGGCGGTTCCGCGGGGGCAACGCCGGGCGCCGGAGGTGGGCGGCCGCCGAAGATGCCAGGAAACACCTCCGGGCTGGGCCCGAACGGAGAAGCGGGTTCGGCGGGAGGCGGCGTGGCGGGGGGCGCCGGTTGCGTTTCGCTCGATGGAGGGCTCTCCTCCTGCGCCGGCCCCGTGGGCGGAAACGCGCCGACCTGCGCCAGTACCGGAAACCCGGCGAGCATGGCGAGAACACCGGCGCCGACCGGCCCGACACGCGGTTTCGGGTATCGGCCGCGAACGGGCGGTTCGGAACGCGATCGCCTTTTCCCGCTTCTAGGGCTTGCTCGCATTATCGTAGTAGTACGAATACGAGCCAAAATGCTCGCTCGAACCGACCGGCACCTTGTTCAGCAGGAAGCTGATCTGCCCGCCCTCTCCGAGCAGGCTGAGCGCCGATTCGACCTCGTTCTGCTGCGTGTGTTCCGCCTCGACAACAAACACGATATGGCTGGCGAGCGGCGCGAAACCGGCGGGATCCGTGCTGGCGAGACATGGCGTCGTGTCCATCACGATGACATGCTCGGGATAGCGGCGCGCGATATCTTTAAAGACGAGGCCAGGGCCTTTTCCGTGGAGCAGCTCCGGCACGTGCGGTCCGGGAGGGCCCGGGGGAAGGATGACCAGGTTCGGCAGGTCGGTCTGAACCAGTACCTCGTCGAGACGGCGTTCCCTGATCAGCAGATCCGTGAAGCCGGGTTGCGGCGGAACCTGCAGCAGCCGCGCGACGCTGCCGTGCAGCGCATCGGCGTCGAGCAGGATGGTCGTGAGGTTCTCCTCGGCGGCAAAGGCCAGCGCCAGATTGATCGCGCAGAACGTCTTGCCTTCACGCGGCCGCGAGCTCGTCACCATCACGATCCGCGGCGGGCGGTTCGCCGCCCGTGGGTAATCCGGCGATTGCCATGGCGCCATGATGTTGCGCTTGACGATGCGAAACTCCTCGACGACCCGCGCGGTCGCCGTCCACGGCATCATGATTCCGGTCCGGGCGAGATGGTTCCTGTCGAGCACGATGTTTTGGCGGAGCAGCACGACCGGCGCTCCGGGGGGCAGCCGCGCTTCGTTCGATGCGGGCCGCGCGCCGCCCGCCGCCATCGGTGGCGTCGGCGCCGCCGGGGTCTCCTGGGCGCCCTCGCGCAGCAGAGCCGCCGCGCGCTCGATCGATGTCGCCGGCGCCGCCGGCGCCGCCGGGGTCTCCTGGCCGCCCTCGCGCAGCAGGGCCGCCGCGCGCTCGATCAGTCCCAGTCGGCTCTCCATCAGACGAGGCTCAATCGATACATGTTGGCGCTGATCGCCAGCAGCAGGCCATAGACGCACAACAGCCCGACAATGCTGGCGCATACCGCGGCAAACTGAATCCGCTCGCGTCGCTGGCCGTCGGGGAAGACGAGGTGCGATACGCTTCCGAGGACCGGAACCCCCAGCGAGCGCAACCCGATCAGAGTCGTGTAGGAGCGGTCGAACTGGAACAGCAGGAATGGCAGCGCAACCGCCGCGCCGAGCGCCGCCACCAGCACGCCGGACAGCAGGAGAGGCTGATTGGGCGCCGATGGAACGACCGGGACCTGCGGCGGATCGATGACGCGGAACTGGATCTTGTCCGCCGTCGTATCGGCCGCTTCGCCGAGGCGCGCCTGCTCGCGGCGCGCCAGCAGTTCCTCGAAATTCTTCTTTTTGACGGTATAATCGCGGTCGAGGTCCTGTGCCTGCGCCTGTATCCCCGGCATCGCGCGGGCTGTATCTTCGAGCACCTCTTGCTCCTTCTCCGCCTGCGCGAGCCGGCGCTGGGCCGAGGCAAGCGTCATTTCGGCGTCCACCAGGCTGAGCTTGACCTTATCGTAAACCGGGTTTGTGATTTCCGACTTGCGCGCGCCCGTTTCCGGGTCCGACCCGTTCGCCGGTTCCTTTTTCGCCTGCTCTTGCAGCATCGCGATCTGTTTTTGCAGCGCGATGATGTCCGGATGCGCGGGAGTGAGGCGAAGGCTCAACTCCTGCAACCTGCCCTGCGCGTCGGCCAGCCGCGCCCGCACCCCGACCGGCCTGCCGTTGCCGATGAAGACCTGCGGCGCGTTGCTGTCGACGTGCAGAAATTTCGGGGTGGTATCGAGCTCCGCCTTGACGGCGTCGCGCTTGGCGCGCGCATCCTCGGCTTCGAGCTTCAATCTGGCCACATTCGCCCGGCCGCTCTCAAGGTTGGAGGCGGCGCCGTCGGTCCCCGGCAGCAGCTGCAGATACTTTTCGCGGAAGTCGGCCCGGCGCTGCTCGGCGGCGCGCAGCTGCGTTGCGTAGGTTTCGATCTGCTGATCGAGAAAGCGCTTGGCGTTTTCCATATCACGGCGGTTGCTGCCGGTCGTCGTTTCCGCGAAAACGGTCAGCAGCGACTGCACGACATCCTTCGCGGTCGTCGGATTCGAATTCTGGTACGTGATCTTCACCAGGTTCGGTCCTTGCGAGGTCAGCGTGATGGCCTTCGCCAAGTCCAGCAGCATCTGCTCCCGGTCCACCTCGCTGAGTCTGCCGCGCGGCGAAATATCGAGGTTGCTCAAATGCATGACCTGTTCGAGATTGGGCCGGCTCAGCAGCGTGCGCTGCAAGTACTCGACCTGCCGGTGCGGATCGACGTCCGTCGCCAATCCTCTCAGCAGCGGGGTCAGATACTGATCGGCGCTGATATAGACCCGCGCCGAGGACTCGTATTTCGGCGGGATCAGGCTGACAATGGGCCAACCGATCACGCAAACCAGCCAGGCCACCCCGACCGAGAGCCATTTGTAACGCCAGAGTCGACGCAGATATACCAGCGCTTGCTGGTACAGGACACCCTTCAGCAACCCGTCATCCATCTGCGACCGTCCTGCTATAAAGGGCGCGCTCAGCCACGGTCCCGCGCCCATCGTCTACAGCCGGGATTAAAAATACGTTTGCGGTATAATTATGATATCGCCGGGCAACAGAGCGACATTGGCGTCGATGTCACCTTCCTTGATCAGGCTGTCAAGAAATAATTGATACGATTCCTGCGTGCCGTTCACCGTGCGGATCAGCGTTGCGCGATTGCCGGCGGCATATCTCGTCAGCCCGCCAGTCTCGATCATCGCATCGAGAAGGGTCATGTTCTCCCGATACGGCAAGGCCCGCGGCACCGCCGCCTCGCCGACTACCCGCACCTGATAGGTAAACGGGCCGACAAACCGGTTCGGGATGACGGTCACGTTCGGATCGGTAATGTATTTGGCCAGCCGCTTTTCGATCTCGCGGGCCAGCGCCGCCGGCGTAAGTCCGGTGGCGGCCACGTCTTGGACGAGCGGCATCGAAACCTTTCCATCGGGGCGTACCGGCACGTTAATGGACAGTTCCGGATTGCGCCACACGAAAATCTGCAGCACGTCGCCGGGCCCGATCTGGTACGGTATCGACTGCCCGATCGCCGTCGCCGGCGCCGGCGGCAAGGTCTGACCGGAGACGCACGCCGTCAAAAGGCAGCTCAGCGCGACCGCGCCGACCCGTGCGCTTATCCCTGCCACGCCGCCACCCTCTGCTGCCCCCAATCACGCCGAAGCGGCCGCCCCTCACCCCTCCTGAGCCCATAGGGGCTCATCGCTTCGCGAGTGTGAGTAGCGGGCATAATTACACAAAAACGTGTATCGGGGAAATGCGTAAATAATGCGTTAAATTTCGCTCAAGCGGCACGGAAGATCGGTCTGCCCCGGACACGATCGCAAAAACGGGAGGCGGAGAGCCGATTTTTGTTTCCGGTGCACCGGCAACACGGCTGTTGCGTAGCGGCAACGGCTTGACCAAAAATCGCGTATTACGCGAGCAACCGAGGCCGCGGAAGCGGCATTCGACATTCGCCGGTCACTCCGGGGACGTGGCGCTGCCGACCGCGGCGAGTCTGTTGGGGGCGCAGCGCCGCACGGGCGGTGGCCGCGATCAGATCATCAGCCGTTCGAGGTGACCGGCCGGATAACGCGCGCCGGCGGCCGCTCCGGGGGCGAAAATGTGATCGAGCGCGTCCTCGGTATCGGCGGATATCCGCAAACCGGCCGCCGCGGCATTCTGTTCGAGCCGCTCGGCATGGCTGGTGCCGGCGATCGGCACGACGAACGGCCGCCGCGACAGCACCCAGGCGATCGCGAGCTGCGCCGGGGTGAGGCGCTCGGCGGCGGCGTGCGCCTTCAGTTCCTCGACCAGCGCCAGGTTGCGCGTCAGGTTCTCGCCTTGGAAACGCGGCATGCGGCGGCGCGCGTCGCCGTCGCGCAGGCGATCGAGGCTGGTGACCGCGCCGGTCAGAAAACCGCGTCCGAGCGGGCTGTAGGCGACAAAGCCGATGCCGAGTTCCTCGCATAACGGCAGGATCTCGGCTTCGACGTCGCGGCTCCACAGCGAATACTCGATCTGCACCGCGCTCAGCGGATGCACGGCGTGCGCCCGCCGGATCGTCGCCGCGCCGGCCTCGGAGATGCCGAGATGACGGACCTTGCCCCGACGGACGAGATCGGCCATCGCACCGACCGTGTCCTCGATCGGCACTTCCGGATCGACGCGGTGGATATAGTAGAGATCGATCACGTCGGTTTGCAGCCGTCCGAGGCTTTTCTCGCAGGCCTCGCGCACATATTCCGGGCGTCCATTGGAAAAGCGCGGCCCGCCCGACTGGCTCAGATTGCCGAATTTGCTCGCGATCACGTAATCGCGGCGGTGGCCGGCGACCGCGCGCGCGATCAGTTCCTCGTTCCGCCCGGCGCCGTAGGCGTCCGACGTATCGAGGAAATCGACGCCGATCTCGCGCGCCCGGCGGATCGTCGCGATCGCCGATTCGGGATCGGGTTGATCGTAGAACGGCGTCATCGTCGCGCAGCCGAGCCCGACCGCCGACACCTCCAATCCGCCCAGTGTGCGCCGCTCCATCCGCTTCTCCCAACCCTCTCGCGACAACCGCCGGCTTGACGCATAGAATGGGCATGCGGCTCAGGGAGTCATCGCGGATTTTTGCGATGACGGCGCGGCGGCGCGATGCGACGCTGCGCGGGCCATCTTCCGGAGAACCCGCCAATGCCTTCCGTTTCGCCTCCGCTCGCCGCCCTGGTTCCCGGCGTCAGCGCCGCCGGCGCGCTCGATCGCGGCGATATCGAGGGGCTGGTCGATGCCGGCGTGCGAACGATCGTCAACAACCGTCCCGATGGCGAGGATCCGGGGCAGCTCCCGGCCGACGAGGCGCGCCTTCTCGCCGAATCGCGCGGCATCGCCTATCACCACATACCGGTCACCGCCGCGAGCTTGACCCGCGGCGATGTCAATGCGCTGGCGGCGGTGCTGGCCAAGGCCGAGCGGCCGGTTGTGCTGCATTGCCGCAGCGGCACCCGCTCGACGCTGCTTTGGGCGCTGGTCCGGCTGCGCGAGGGCGCCGAACCGTCAAGCCTTGTCGCCGACGCCGCGCGCCACGGCATCGATATCGCCGTCTTGCCGGCGATCGCGGCCCGCTTGGGGTAACGCCGCGGCGGCCCGCGTTTCGGTCCGGTCAGAGGATCCGGGCCGGCTCGGCGCTGTCGCAGACCCAGACTTGCGCCTCGCGCCCGGTTTCGGACGCGTCGCGGGCGGCGTCGAGCGCGTCGAGCAAGGCCTGTTCCTTGTCAAGATACGATCCGTATTCGGCGCCGCCGAGCCGCACGATCCAGCGCGCGTCACCCTCTTCGCGGCAGACCTGAAATTGCAAGGTTCCCATGCGTTCTCCCGGGCCGGCCTCCGCGCGGGGCGTTTTTGATTGTCCGATGCGGCGCGCGTCCGGTTTGCCGATGCACCACTAACCCGTTTTTTAAGCTTCCATCATCACTAATAAATGGTGAATCGGGAGGAGATTGCATGCCCCGGAACCATCGCTTTGACCTCCGCGCGTCCTGAGGGCGCCGTGACGAAGCGGATGGAAACCGCCGTCCGGTTCAACTATTGTATTGGGTTCGATCGACAACCCGCAAACGGAGGCATCGGATGG
>JBFXDF010000043.1:0-21477 GCA_050181375.1 Alphaproteobacteria bacterium | reverse complement strand
AGCGGGCCGAGTGTATCCGCCGGCACCGCAAGATGCTCCGTAAACGACTGGAGCGCGAGGGATATTGACCGGAGCGTTGGCATGGAGCACTCGACAAATCCTTCTCCGCTCCCAGCCGAATACTACCGGCGGCACGCGGCTCGTGTTCGGGCATTGGCCCGCGACGCCACGACCCCGGCGATCAAGAAGCATTTGGAGGGGGTGGCGCTCGACTACGAGCGTCTCGCCAATCGCGTCCACGAGAGCGGTTCGGATAGCTGCGGCGCGAACGGCGAGAGTGAGACGTAGCGCCATGGCCAGAACACATCCGCACGCCGAAGCCAGCTACAAGGTGATCGCCTTTGAGGACGGCTCGTATGGGGTCGAGGTCAGCATCCCCGACAGCAATCCGACGACGGTCACAACGTTTGCTTCCGAACAGGATGCCGAAGAGTGGATCGCCAGCCATCGGCGCCGGGTGCGATCGCAGGCCGAATCGGGCTATTGGCTGCGGGCGCAGCGGGGCCGCTCGCAACGCTCCTCATAAATCATGTAAAGCCGCCGCGCGCCGGATCGGCTAAGCGGCGCCGCGAAATCCCCTGGCAATGACGTAGGTCTCGGCCGATTCGGCGCGGCTCGCCGGCGGCTTGGCGTGACGGATCTCGGCGAAAGCCCGCCTCAGCCGGGCGAGAAGATCGCCGCCGGCGCCGCCCTGAAACACCTTCGCGACAAAGGAGCCGCCCGGCGTCAATACGGTTTCGGCAAAGGCGAATGCGTTCTCGGCCAGTGCCACGATGCGCAGGTGGTCGGTCGCGGCATGACCGGTCGCGGGCGCCGCCATGTCGCTGAGAACAAGATCGGCCGGGCCGCCAAGCGCCGACCGGATTTGCGCGCTGGCCGCCGGGTCGGTGAAATCGCCCTGCAGCACGACGGCTCCGGGGATAGGCTCGGTCGGGTTCAGGTCGATGCCGACCACCGCGCCGCCCGGCCCGACGCGCCCGACGGCGACTTGCGTCCAGCCGCCCGGGGCGCAGCCGAGATCGACGACGCGGCGGCCCGGCCCGAGCAGATGAAACCGGTCATCGAGCTGGATCAGCTTGAAGGCGGCGCGCGATCGGTAGCCGAGCCGGTGCGCCTCCGCGACAAACGGGTCGTTCAGCTGCCGCGTCAGCCATTCGGTCGATGCCGGTTTCCGGCGGCGCGTCCGCCTTACCCGGATAGAAAGGGGGCGGGTGCCCGGTCGACCGTCGCCGCTACCGCGCGTCATGCGCAACCGCCCGGCAGCCGGCCTTCGATCCGCATCCGCCGCCCGGTTTGTAAGCGCGGCGGCCGGCGCACGCACGCAACCGCCTTCGGAAGGACGCAGCCTACTCCGCCGCCTGGGGCATCTGCTTCACGTCGGTCGAATACCGCAGATGTACCGGCGAATTCAGTTCGAAGGGGTCGTGGAGCCCCAATTCCTTGCCGATTTCGCGCATCGCCGGCATCACTTCCTGGCCCAACAGGCGGATGCAGGTGCGGGCATCCTCGTTCGACACCGTGCCGTCATTGCCCCAGATCCCGTAAATGCTCGGCCGGGTCTCTTCGAGGATGTGGCGCATTTTGGGAATGACCGTCTTCGGCGTGCCGAAGATGACCCGGCCATCGGCGACTTGCTGTTCGAAAGTCGGCCGGCCGCGCGGGCTTTCGGCCCGGCCAACCGCGAACTCGACAAAGTTGCGGCGGAACGTCGGCGAGAAATAGCCGGACGGGTTCGACCACACCGGGTGCGCGAGGCCGGTGAACTCGCCCTGCATCCACAGGAACTGGCGGGCGTTCTTCTCGGCCTTTTCCTCGCTGTCCGAGACATGCACCTGCTGCAGGTATCCGCGGTTCTCGGGGCCGGCGACGTAGCCGGTCTCGAGCGCGACCTTGTCGTACAATTCCCAGATCTTTTTTGTCGCTTCGATCGAGGTATTCAACGCGATGTACGGATAACGCTGCTTTGCCGCCCAGACGATCGTCTCCTGGCTCAGCACGCCGGGGACCCAGATCCGCGGATAGGGCTTCTGCAGCGGCACCGCCCACGGATTGACGACGCGGTGCTGATAATGAGCGCCTTCCCAGCGGAACGGACCCTCGCGGGTCCAGGCGGCGACGATTAGATCGTGCGCCTCCTGAAAGCGCTCGCGGTTGTAGGCCGGGTTGACGCCGGCCGCGAGCGATTCCTGGCCGCCGCCGCGCACGATCCCGGGGACCAGCCGGCCTTTTGAGATCATGTCGATCATCGCCAGCTCCTCGGCCAGCCGCACCGGGTTCTCGGCCAGCGGCAGCGGGTTGCCGAGCAGCACGATCTTCACCTTCTTCGTCACGGCCGCGAGGATCGAGGCGAAGATGTTGCATTTGGCCTGCATGCAGAACGGCGCATTGTGGTGCTCGTTCAGCATGATGCCTTCGATGCCCATCTCCTCGGCGTAGATGTACTGCTCCAGGTATTCGTTGTAGAGCCGGCTGCCCGCCACCGAATCGAAATGCTTGTTCGAGAACATCAGCGCGGTGTGGCCGATCTCCAATCCGATATTGGCCGGATATGCCGACATCGGCTGTTCGGTGAAATACATCACATGCATGGCGTTCCTCCTGTCCAATCACCATCCGGTCATTGCGAAGAGCGGAGCGGCGACGCGATCTCGGTCAGTGGAGCACGGCGGCCCGAGATTGCTTTACTTTGCTCGCAATGGCTCCGGGCGAGCGAGTCAGTTCTGGTCGATGAATGGCGTCACGAGACGGGCGAGCGCCTCGGGCTGCTCCATGTCGACGCAATGCCCGGAATTTCGTACGGTCTCGAGCCGCGCCTCGCGCAGCGAGCGGGCGTAGAGTTCGCCGGCGCTCTTCGGCACGACCTTGTCGTCGTCGCCCCATGCGACCAGCGCCGGGGCGCGCACACCGCCCAGCAGATGCGACAGTGTCTGCGAATACATGTATGGCTTCCAGGCGATGCGGAAGCACATCTCGCGGCACAGATCCCACGCGACGAGCTGGTCGGTCGAGACCTCGCCGTAAACTTTGGCGAACGCGTCCTGGCTATGAAATCCGGCGCGGGCGTAATCGATATAGCTGACGATCGCCTGATCCAGGATGTCGCCCTCGGGCGGCTTGACGCCCATTGCGCCGACCAGCACGAGCCGGTGGAAGTCGCGCGGCGCCAATGCCGCCATCTCGGCCGCGATCCAGCCGCCAAAGCCGAGCCCGATAAGGCTGGCGCGCTCAACCCCGAGATCGGCCAGCATCCATTGGTAGAGCGCGGCGATGTCGCGCGGATGGCGCATCCATTGCGGCCGTTCCTCGACGCCGAAACCGGGATGGCGCGGCACGATCACGTCGAATTTCTCGGCCAGCAGATCGTAGAACGGCAGGCGATCGGGCGTCCCGATGTCGTGATGCAGCACCAATACCGGACGACCCCCACCGCCGCGCGACACGCGCAGCTTGACATCGCCCAGTTCAAGGTCCCGTTCGCTCCACCCCGCCATCGGCTCCACCCTCTTTTGTGAACGGCGTTCAGGCTAGCCGCGCGCCGCGCCACCGGCAATCGGCTTTACGGCATCGCAGGATTGCGGATCGTAAGGATGCTTCTAATAAGCCAGCTTACGATCGCGGCCAACCAACCTATCGCATCCATCGGGCGGCGGCCGAGATCTAGGAGCGCGGGAACAGCCGCGCTTCGACCAGCCCGCAGACGATGTGCCCGGCCATGATGTGCACTTGCTGGATCACCGGTGTCGCGTCCGATGGCGCTCTCAGACACAGATCGCAGAGCGGCGGCATTTCGCCGCCGGCGCGCCCGGTGAAGCCGATCGCGGCAAGGCCGCTCCGCCGCGCCGCCCGCAGCGCGCGCAGGATGTTCGGCGAGCGCCCGGAGGTCGAGATCGCGATCAGCACGTCGCCGGGTCGGCCGAGCCCTAAAACCTGGCGTTCGAACAGGTGCTCGTATCCGTAATCGTTGCCGATCGCGGTCATGACCGAACTGTCGGTGGTCAGCGCAATCGCCGCCACCGGCGCCCGGTCGTAATAAAGCCGCGACAGAAACTCGCCGGCGAGGTGCTGCGCGTCGGCGGCGCTGCCGCCATTGCCGGCCAGCAGCAGCTTCCGCCCGGCCGCCAGCGCGTCGGCGACGCGGCCCGCGATCGCCGCGACGGTGGCGACAAACTCGGCGTCGGCCATCGCCGCGTCGACCGCGTCGCGCGATCGCGCGAGATAGTCGATAATTGCCCGCTCGGCCGCCTCGCTCATCCGATGCCGGCGCGCCTGAACAATGGAGCGGGCGCCGGAAATCGTGCGCCGGTCCGGCAACGCGCCATCGTGGCCGGTTTTCCCATTTCGGTCAGCCGGCGGCAATGTCGCTTGCCGTCGAAGTGCGCCGCGCGCCGAAGATAGCGGTGCCGACGCGGACATGCGTCGCGCCGAAACGGATCGCGGTCTCGAAATCGGCGCTCATCCCCATGCTGAGGACCTCAAGAGCGTTGCGACGGGCGATCTCGCGCAACAGCGCGAAATGCAGCGCCGGCTCCTCGTCCTCGGGCGGGATGCACATCAGCCCTTCTATCGGCAGGTGGAGCCGGTCGCGGCAATCGCGGATGAAATCGTCGGCGGCCCCCGGGAAAACACCGGCCTTTTGCGGCTCCTCGCCGGTGTTGACCTCGATGTAACAGGGCACCCGGCGGCCGCTGCGCTCCATCTCGCGCGCCAGCGATTCGGCGAGGCGGGGGCGATCGACCGTCTCGATCACGTCGCAATGCGCCACCGCGTCCCGCACCTTGTTGGTCTGCAGCGGGCCGATCAGGTGCAGCACGAGATCGGGAAACGCCGTCCGCAATTGCGGAAATTTTCCCAATGCCTCCTGCACCCGGTTTTCCCCGAAATGGCGCTGCCCGGCGGCGAGCGCGGCGCGCACCGCCGCCTCCGGGTGGGTCTTGCTGACCGCCACCAGGTTCACCGCGCCGGCCGGGCGTCCGGCGGCGCGCTCGGCGGCCTCGATGCGGCCGCGCACCGCGCTCAGATTGGCCGCAACGATCTGGGAATACGCCGGCTCTTCCATAACGGCTCCATTCCTGGCACAAACCCGCCGATGACGCGCCGCCGCGAGGCGGCGCGAAGGGTTTTGCGATGTCCGTTACCTATTACCGCCTGCTGCGAGCGGCGGCGGCAAGCATTTCGTTGCTCGCTGTCGCGCTGACCGCCGGCTGCGGCTCCGAGGCGACGCTCGAGGCAAGGGATCCCGTCACCGGCCGGCTGCCGGCGCCGCCGGAGCAGCGGCAGGCCGCGATCAACGATCCTCAGCGCACCGACGAGACATTGTTTACGCTGCTTGGACTTGCGAAGCGCAGCTCCGAGCGCGATTTCGGGCCGCAGACCGGCAACACCGTCAGCCCGGTACTGTGGGAGGCGGCGCGCGACGCGCTCGGGTTTGCCGGGTTTGCGTCGGAAGACCCGTTTACCGGGCTTCTCGTGACAAACTGGTATTCGCCGGCGGCCAAGCCCGGCGAACGGCTGCGGATCAGCGTGTTCATCCTGTCGCGGGCGTTGCGCTCGGATTCGCTGTCGGTCACGATAGACCGGCAGGTCATGTCGCCGACAGGCCAGTGGGTCGACGCGCCGGTCTCGACCGATACCGTTACCGACCTCGAAACCGCAATTCTGCTGCGGGCGCGGCAAATCCATGCCGAGCGTTATCGCAGCATGAACTACAAATAGGCACGCAATCGGCGGCCCGCCGCGTCATGGCAAGCGGACCGCCTCGGGAACCAGCATGTCGCGCTACAACTTCCGGGACAACGAAATCAAGTGGCAGCGGACCTGGCGCGAGCGTCGGTCGTTCGAGGCGCACGAGGACCGGTCGCGCCCGAAATACTACGTCCTCGAAATGTTTCCCTACCCGTCCGGCAAGCTGCATGTCGGGCATGTGCGCAATTATACGATGGGCGATCTCGTCGCGCGCTACCGCCGGGCGCAGGGCTACAACGTGCTGCACCCGATGGGCTGGGACGCGTTCGGCCTGCCGGCCGAGAACGCCGCGATCGCCGGCAACACCCATCCGGCGATCTGGACCAGCGAGAACATCGCGACGATGCGCGGCCAGTTGCAGCGCATGGGGTTCGCCTATGACTGGTCGCGCGAGATCGCGACCTGCCACCCGGAATATTATCGGCACGAACAGAAGATGTTTCTCGACTTCCTCGCGGCGGGATTGGCCTATCGTCGCGAGAGCTGGGTCAACTGGGACCCGGTCGATCATACGGTACTGGCCAACGAGCAGGTCATCGACGGGCGCGGCTGGCGCACCGGCGCGCTGGTCGAAAAGCGGCTGCTGTCGCAATGGTTTTTGCGCATCACCGAATTCAGCGAGGAGCTGCTCGACGCGATCGCGACCCTGGACCGCTGGCCGGAACGCGTCCGTCTGATGCAGGAGAACTGGATCGGCCGCTCCGAGGGCGCGCGGGTTGCGTGGCCGATCGCCAACCCCGTATCCAGCCCCACCCCGCATTCCCCCACCCTCCCCTCCCCCGGAAGCCTGGGAGGGTCAGGGAGGGGGCCGGGAGAGGAGCGGATGGCGCTGGACGGCGCAGTCGTCGAGGTGTTCACGACGCGGCCGGACACGCTGTTCGGGGCCTCGTTCCTGGCGCTGTCGCCACACCACCCGCTGGCGCAGAAACTGGCCGAGAATGATCCGGCGCTGGCCGAGTTTATCGCCGAATGCGACCGGCTCGGCACCAGCGAGGCGGTCATCGAGGCGGCCGAGAAACGCGGCTATCGCACCCGGCTCGACGCCGTCCACCCGTTCGACGAGACGTGGCGCGTCCCGGTCTATGTCGCGAATTTCGTGCTGATGGAATACGGCACCGGCGCGATCTTCGGCTGTCCGGCCCACGATCAGCGCGACCTCGATTTCGCGCGCAGATACGGGTTGCCCGTGATCCCGGTGATCCTGCCGCCCGGCGCGGACCCGGCGACCTTCCAGGTCGGCGACGTCGCTTATGTCGAGGACGGGGTGGCGTTCAACTCCGGTTTCCTGAACGGGCTGCCGGTCGCCGAGGCAAAGCGCGCCGCCGGCGAGCGGCTCGAACAACTCGGGCGCGGGCAGCGCACCATCGCCTACCGCCTGCGCGATTGGGGCGTGTCGCGGCAGCGCTATTGGGGCTGCCCGATACCGGTCATCCACTGCCCCGATTGCGGCATCGTGCCGGTGCCGGAGGACGATCTGCCGGTCGAACTGCCGCAGGACGTGTCGTTCGACAAGCCGGGCAATCCGCTCGACCATCATCCGACCTGGAAACACGTCGCCTGCCCGTACTGCAACAGCCCCGCGACGCGGGAGACCGACACGTTCGACACGTTTTTCGAATCGTCCTGGTATTTTCTGCGCTTTTGTTCGGCGCGCGCGCCGGTCGCGTTCGACCGCGAGGCGGCCGAATACTGGATGCCGGTCGATCAATATATCGGCGGCGTCGAGCATGCCGTGCTGCACCTCCTGTATTCGCGTTTCTTCACGCGGGCGCTGAAACGCTGCGGCTATATCGATCTGGAAGAACCGTTCGCGGGTCTGTTCACGCAGGGCATGGTCTTGCACCAGACCTATCAGGACAGCGCCGGCGAGTGGCTGTTTCCGAAGGAGGTCAACGAGACAGACGGGCGCCTGACCGACGCCGCCGGCCGCGAAGTGACGGTCGGCCGTCTCGAAAAGATGAGCAAGTCGAAGCGGAATGTCGTCGATCTCGACGACATCGTCGACAGCTACGGCGCCGATACGGCGCGTCTTTATCTGCTCTCGGACAGCCCGCCCGAGCGCGATCTCGAATGGACCGAGGCCGGGATCGACGGCGCGTGGCGCTATGTCGGCCGGCTGTGGCGGCTGGTGTCGGAGCCGGCCGTCGCGTTGCCGCCGCCCGGCAGCCCGATGCCTGCAGACCTGTCGCCGAACCTTCTGGCGATACGCCGCACGGCCCACAAGACGATCGCCGCGGTCACCGACGATCTCGACCGGTTCCGCTTCAACCGCGCCGTCGCGCGCATCCGCGAGCTGACCAATGAATTGGAGGACATTCCGGCGGCCGAGCCGGGCGCCGGCGCGGTGCTGCACGAGGGGCTCGAAGTCGCGACGCGGCTGATCGGTCCGATGATGCCGCATCTGGCCGAGGAGATGTGGCGAACGCTCGGCCACGAGGCGCTGATCGCCGACACGGCATGGCCGCTTCCCGACCCCGAGCTGGCGCGCGACGACCAGGTGACGCTCGCGGTCCAGGTCAACGGCAAGTTGCGCGGCACCGTCGAGCTGCCGCGCGACGCCGACGCGCGCGACGCCGAGACGGCGGCGCTGGCGTTGCCGCAGGTGGCGCGGCTGCTCGACGGCAGGAAGCCGAGGAAGATCGTCGTCGTGCCGAACCGGATCGTCAGCGTCGTTGCGTGAGACGCCCGCGTGCGGAGCGGGTCGGGGGTAGTGCCTGTATCCCCCTCACCGCACCCCCTCCCCCCAATTGGGGCAAACCGGCCATGACGATGCCGTCGCGCAGGATATTCGTCGCGAGCGCCGTCGCCGCCGGTCTTTTCGGTCTCGTGGCGCTGGGCGGATGCGGCTGGGCGCCGCTTTATGCCGACCGGGCGGCCGGACCGGCCGATCAGGAACTGGCGGCGATCAAGGTGGCGCCGATCCCGGAGCGCATCGGTCAGGTTCTCGCGCTCGATCTGCGACAATGGCTCAACCCAAACGGAGACCCGGTCCCCTCGCGGTACCTGCTGCGCACATTGTTGCAGACCACGCGGTTCGATCTCGGCATTCTCTCGATCGGCGTCGGGACCCGCGCGCGGTTCGACGCGGTCGCGAATTTCACGCTGTTCGACATCGCGACGAGCACGCCGCTGTTTGCGGCCACCACCCACACCGGGGAGTCGTTCGACATTCTCTCCAACTACTACGCCGATGTCGTGGCCGAGGAAGCGGTTCGCGAGCGGGCCGCCAAGGAGATCAGCCGCGATATCGTGGCCCAGCTCACCGCTTTTTTGCAGCGGCGGGCGGCGCCGGCCGCGCCGGCTCCATAAACCGAGCCAGCCGTTCGCGATGCGATCGTTCTTCAGCTCGCCGGAAGATGCCCGTCCCGGCGGCGGCTTGCCCGGGCCGCTTTGCCGGGTGCCGCCGCGTTTCGTCGACAACCGGCGCGGACCCGCTTAATCGCCGCTGCTTAACGGAAACTTAACCCGGCCCGGCGGACTCTATCGCGTCCTTCGCAATACGGTCGCTCGGCGCGCGGTGGGAGGAGATGGTGGAGCACCTCACAATTCTGGTCAGCCCCGAAGGCCAATGGGTGTTGCCCGGAACACCGGATTTTTTCACCGCACTGGGAGATCCCGATCCCGATTACGACGCGGTTTCGTTCGCTGTCAGGAATCTCGGGTTCATCAAGTTCGAGGTGATCCGGCAATCGATCGTTGAAATCGAGTTGCATCCTCGCAACGCCGAACTTCCGGCGCTTCTCGCGGTCCAGCAGCAGCTGCTGTCGCTGGGTCAGCGCCTGTTCCGGATCAAGTATTTCGAGGAGTGCTGGCATTCCGAAATCTCGTCCTCGGTCGAGGGCACGATCTCGCGCCTGTCCGAGCTGTGCCGGCCGCGCTTCATGCCGTCGTCGCACGACCGGTTCCTGGTCGAGCCGCAGGATTTTGCGCAATTGTTTGAAGATGAGCAAAACGACCTGCGCATCATCGCGCAAAAGTGGCGCGTTTCGTTCGGGCATTTCGATCCCAACCTGATCACGCTGGCGATGCGCAGCCAGCTCCTGCCGCGGCTCGCGATTATCGGCGTAAAGCCGCGGCAGGAGGAGCCGGTGTGGCGCTTTATCGGCTACGGCCACCGCTGGATGGGAGGCGAATACCCGCATACTGGCGTCGGGGAAAAGGTTGCCGATATCCCGGACAAGGACTACGGCGAATGGGCCAGCGCGTTCTACCGCTCCGTCGCCGAATCCGGACAACCCCGATACGATCTGATCAGCACCTCGGTGCAGTACCGGAACGAGCCCGACAAGCCGTGGCGGCCGGTCTGCTACGAGAGATTGCTGCTGCCCTGGAAAACCCCGTCGGACGAGGTGTTTGTCACGATGTGCTCGCGGGGGGTCGGCGCGACGGCCGAGAAATCGCCGACCGATCGGCCGGAGGCGGCATCCGACAGCTCGGTGTCGAGAAAATTTGCGATGTCGTCGTAAACCTCGTCCACGCTGCTATAGGCAATCGCAAGATCAAGCCACGGCGTACCCGGATAGGAAACGCTGAAACCTACATGACGATGGCCATAACTTGCCGGCATGCCAAGCCGGGCGTGCTGGCTCGTCACATAGCCGAATATCCAGTCGATAGGCCAGCGGGCGCAGGCATACGCCTTGCCGACTCGCGGGATCAGGCGCGACAGATGGCGGCGGCGGTAGTCGGGCCGGACCCAGGTGACGCCGCTGGCGATCACGGTCCCGGATATCCCCCGCGCGGCTTCCGCCGTTACGATGCAGGGCTGCCCGCGATCCTCGCCATAGAACATGGCGCAGGCCTGCTCGGCCAGATTGGTGCCGCGCCAATCGTACAATCGCCCGGCGAATGTCGCGACAATTTCGCCGTCCTGGTTTTCACCCGATACCCAAAACGCATTGCCTGCTCCCAGGTGCATCTGCTCGGTGTCGAACATCGCGGTGATCGGATACCAGTTGCCGCGCGCCGCTTCCTCCCGGTTCAGCGACAGCAGGGCGTCGAAATCGTGCCGCACCCGCAGAAACAGCCCCTGGTCGCGGGCCGCTTTGTCGCCTTCCAGCAGAAACCGCGCCAGGAGGCGCCGCGGGCCGTGCACGATCGTGACGGCATCCGGCAACCGCAGGTTGTTTTCGGCAATGATGTTCGAATGAGGCTCTTGGGTTTCGAGAGGCATGGGGGGATCCCTCGCGAATGCCGCTTCGGTTGCACCGGGCGCAGCCGACGGGCGTTAAAGCTTTCTTAAACTATACGGACGCGAGGATTCGTCAACTAGCAGTTATCATAATTCTCCTAAAACAATATATATTGTGGATTATGGTTGAGTCACAATGGCTTCAATGCGCACCCGCCATCCACCAGATCCCGATCTCGATCACAGCCCAGCCCGCCGCGACGCAGAACGCGGCAATCGCGGAGATGCGCAACTCACGACGCCAGCGCGCCGCGGGCGTGTAGGCGCCGGAGACGAACAGCGCGATGACAAGCAGCACCAGCGCCGAAAACATCTGATGTCGCTCGAAGCTGCCCACCGTCTCTCCTTCGACCGCCCGATCCGGCGCGACCCGACTGGCCGCGCCGCGGCAAATTCCTGTAAGCTTGCGATGCCCGGGCGGCCGCGAGGTTCGCCGCCGAGATTCGCGGCGGACCGCGCATCGCCCCGGAATTCGAGAGGTTCTTATGGCGAATACGGGCGGGATGACCAGGGGCGGGATGACCCGTGACGAACTGAAGCGCGCGGTTTGCGAGGCGATCGACCGCCAGGGCAACGCGATCATCGAACTCGGGGAGCGAATCCTCCACCACCCCGAGACCGGCTTCAACGAGACCCGCACCGCCGCGCTGGTGGTGCAGACGATGGCGGAGCTGGGCCTCGCGCCGCAGACCGGCCTCGGCCTGACCGGCGTCAAGGGCCGGCTGCGCGGCAACAAGCCCGGCCCGCGGCTCGCCCTGCTCGGCGAGCTCGACAGCCTGCGCACCTCGGAGCACCCGCTCGCCGACCCGCACACCGGCGCCGCGCACAGCTGCGGCCACAACGCCCAGGTCGCCGGCATGCTCGGCGTCGCGATGGGGCTGGCGGCATCGGGCGCGACCGAGCACCTGGCCGGCGAAGTCGTGTTCTTCGCGGTGCCGGCCGAGGAATTCATCGACGTCGAGGAGCGTCTCAAGCGCCGCGAGCGGGGCGAGATCGAATTCCTGCTCGGCAAGCCCGAACTCGTCGCGAAGGGTCATTTCGACGACATCGACATGGCGATGATGATCCATCTCGCGTCGCACGACGAGCAGCGGACGCGCTCGTTCATCGTCGATTCGTCGAACGGCGCGGTCATCAAGCAGATCCGGTTCACGGGGCGCGCCTCGCATGCCGGCGGCTCGCCGCAGCGCGGCATCAACGCGCTGTCGGCGGCGCAGATCGCGCTCAATGCGATCCATTGCCAGCGCGAAAGCTTCTGGGACCGCGACACGGTCCGTATCCACCCGATCATCACAAAGGGCGGCGACGCGGTCAGCGTCGTGCCGGCCGACGTGCGGATGGAGACCTTTGTTCGCGGCGGCTCGCTGGAGGCGATCGTCGACGCCAACAGCAAGGTTGACCGCTGCTTGAAGGCCGGCGCGATGGCGATGGGGGCGGAGGTCGAGATCAACACGATCCCCGGCTACCTGCCGCAACGCAACAGCCGCGCCTTCGGCGAGGTGTTCGGCGCCAATGTCGAGGCGCTGTGCGGCCCCGGCTCGTTCGACCGCGGCGGCCACCGCACCGGCTCGACCGACATGGGCGACATCGCGCATATCATGCCGGTCGTGCATCCCTATGTCTCGTGCGCCCAGGGCCGGACCCACGGCGCCGACTTCCGCATCAGCGAACCCGAGCACGCCTATCTGACCCCGGCCAAGCTGCTGGCGATGACCGCGATCGACCTGTTGTGGGACGACGCGGCCCCGGCCCGCCGGATCGTCGACGGGTTCGAGCCGGCGATGAGCAAGGACCAGTACCTCGCCTTCGAGCGCGGCCTGTTCAGAACCGAACGGTGGAAGGCGGAAGCGTAGCCGGCAGCGAAAGCGCGCCGGTCAGGTCTCCGCTGTGTCTGCGGCCGCGCTCGCGAAAATACGCATGTAATTGCCGCCGGCGATCTTTGCCGCTTCCGCGGCGGTGAAGCCGCCGCGCAGCATCGCCGCGACCAGATGCACCCAGCGCGTATAGTCCTCGACGACGCCGCGCGAGTCGAACTGGTCGGTACCGATGCTGACGTGATCGACCCCGACGATGTCGGCCATCTCCTTGATGCCCTCGACGTATTTGTCGAGGCTTGGGAAGAAATGCCAGATGCCGACCGAGCCGCCGGTCTCCGCAACGGCCCGCGCGTGATCGGGAGTGACCTGCCGCCCGAGCAGCGGCGTCGGACCCATCGCCCGCGATCCGGCGACCGCGGTGTGCGATAAAAGCAGCGGCTTTGTCGCGATCTTGACCGCCTGCATCGTCATCGCTTCGGTCGCGTGCGCGATGTCGCAAACCAGCCCGAGACGATGACAGGCGCGGATCGCCTCGGCGCCGAATTCGGTCAGACCGTGATGCGTGACGGCGCCGGTCTGGAAATCGCCGATATCGTTCGGCGTGTAATGCACGAGCTGCACGTGCCTGATGCCGCGCCGATGCGCCTCCTCGAGGCGTTCGAGCTTGCCGTCGAGGAAGTCCATCCCCTCGACATCGGCGACGATCGCCGGCTCGCCCGCCTGGTGCGCCGCCTCCAGGTCCGCCGCGCACAGCGCCCGGCGGATGCCGTGCCTGGCGACCAGCTCGTCCATCCACGCCAGACGATCGAGATGATAGCGATACAATTCGCCCGCCGCCGGGGTGCGCACCATGCGGAGTGCGCCTTCGCTGCGCCCGAGGATCGGCAGGTCCGGCACGTCGGCGAGACATGCCGCCGCCAGCGACCCGGCCCGCATCGCGTTCGCCAGATCGTCGCTCGGCGGCGCCTTCGAGGTGATCCCGGTGCGGCCGCCGTGGCTGTGAACATCGACCGAAACCGACCGTCGCAGCACCGCCAGCGCCGCCGAGGCCGACTCCGCGGCTTGCGCGCTCCCGGTCGAGCCTGGCGGCCCGGCCTCGCCGGCAAGCATCGCCGCAACCGGCGCCAGCCCCCTTCCCCAGAGCGGGAGGTGATGCGCGGGCGTATGAACGTGGCCGCAGCAATCCATGTCGTCCTCCAAGACCCGATCGCCGGCGTCCCGACCGGATTCGATCCGGCTGATCCGAATTCCGGCTGATCCAAAATTACCGCTGTCCCGGCGAAAGCCGGGACCCATTTGTCGGCATCCCGTTTGCGGAAGAGCGCGCCCCGGCTGCCGCGCGGACCGCGCGCGTCCTTTTAGAGCTTCAGCCTATAGAACCGCGACGCGGTGCCGGCGAACAAATCGGCCTTCTCCGAGGCCGACGCGCCCGATGCCAGCCGCTTGAACGCGTTGAACAGCACCGGATAGCTGCACGCGCCCTTGTCGACCGGAAAATTGCTCTCGAACATGCAGCGGCCGGCGCCGAACGCCTCGATGCAGGTCTCGACATAGGGCCGCCAGGCATTCGCCAGCTCGCCCGAAGACGGCGGCAGCGGCTGCAGATGAAAATCGAAGGCGTTGACGATCATCGCCAGCCCGCCGAGCTTTACATAGACGTTCGGGCAACCCGCCAGTTCCCTGACATCGGCCCGCCATTGCGGAAAGACATCGTCGCGCCGGTACGGGCCGACCCCGAGCGGGCCGCCGAAATGGTTCAGCACGATCCTCACCTCGGGGCATTCGCGCGCCACCTCGGTCAAGGTCCTGATCTGCGGGTGATAGATCCACGTCTCAAAGGTCAGATCGTGCGCCGGCAGCCGCCTCAGCCCGCGGCGGAACGCCGGATCGTTCATCAGCCCCGGCGGCGGTACATAGGACGAGGCGCCGACGATCGCCGGATCGTGCGCGGCGATGTGACGGATGCCGCGAAACCGGCCGCCGGCCGCCTCGATCTGGCCTTCGAGCACCGCGTCGACATTCGGCAGGCGCAGATCGGCAAAGCTGACGATACCGGCGCACACCTTCGTCTTCGTGCCGCGCCGGTCCGCCTCCTCGGCGATGGCGCGGACAAATTCGCTCTCGCCGATCGGGCGCATCTCCTCCGGTCCGGTCGTACGATAGCCGGAACCGCATTGGATAAAGACCGTCGCGACGATGTTGTGGCCGGAATTGACGTCGGCCAAAAGCTCGTCGAGCAGGTAGCGGCTGCCGGGGTGGTCCCACAAATGATGGTGCGGATCGACGATCGGCAGATCGGGTTCGAGGATCGCCTCGCTCAATTTGGCGAGCCATTCGGGGTTGGGCAGCGGGCGCGGATAGGCGCGGGGTTCGACTGGCATTGCGTTCCTCCGGAAGGCGGGCTGATCGAAAGCGCTGGTCACCGGCAGCGCCTGTGACAAAATCTAGCCCGAAACCATCGCGAGGGGCGAGCCATGAACGAGCCGGGCGGGCTGCCGCTGCACATGCTGGAGGTTCGCGAGCTGACGGCGGAGGGGTTTGCGCCCTACGGTCAGGTCGTCGCTCCGCTGCGGACCGGCGGTCAGGGGGCGGAGACCTCGTACGATCCGGAGACTTCGACGACCGAGGCGGCGCTCGTCCTCGGCAATGGCGAGCCGCGGTTGTGGATCATGCACCTGCCGCATGTCGGGCTGGGCTTCTCCCGGATCGCGCGGCACCGGCGCGTCACGCAATGCCTCGGCGCCCTCGGCGGCAAGGAATGGCTTATCGCGGTGGCTCCGCCGGGCGATCTCGGCGACGCGGCGCGCCCGTCGGTCGCGGACATCGCCGCGTTCCGGATACCGGGCGACCGCCTGATCAAATTGCATGTCGCGACCTGGCACGCCGGACCGCATTTCGCTTACGACGAGTGCCTGTTCGTCAATCTGGAGAACCGCGACACGAACCGGCGCGATTTCCATGCCGTGCCGCTTCCGGTCGAATGCCGCTATCGGCTGTAGCCGCCGAGGAGCGGGGTAGCCACGGACCCGGCGAGGATGGAATAAACCCGTTCCGTCACTGTCTCTCTGCGGGTGTAGCAAATCAGCTTTTCGGGGAACCCGATGCCGAAGTCAGTCTTGAGTACGTTGCTGTCCGGCGCGTTTCTGTTTGCGATGACGGCCACCGCTGCTTACGCGGCCGGACCGCCGAGCGTGACGCAGACGGCAAAGGGACCGGCGCTGACCGACGCGAAGGGCATGACGCTTTACACGTTCGACAAGGACAGCGCCGGCAAATCCGCGTGCAACGGCAAATGCGCCGAAAACTGGCCGCCGCTGATGGCCGACAGCGCCGCCGCGCCGCCCGCCGGCTATTCGGTAATCACCCGCGATGACGGCCAGAAGCAGTGGGCTTACAAGGGCAAGCCGCTCTACGGCTGGGTGAAGGACGCCAAGCCGGGCGACACGACCGGCGACGGCGTCAACGGTTCGTGGCGCATCGCGACGCCGTGATCGCGCGGCCGCGCCGCGACGGCCGGCGACGCCGGCGGCGTGCGCCCGGCGCCGCGCGGCGATGAGCGGCCCGCATGGCGGCGGATGACCGCGCCACGCTGCTCGAAGCGCAAATCCCGGCGCTGCGCCGTTATGCCTTTGGTCTCGCGCGCGAGCACGACGCGGCGGACGACCTGGTTCAGGATTGTCTGGAGCGGGCCTTGTCGCGCTGGTATTTGCGGCGCGGCGAGGGGGATTTGCGCGCCTGGTTGTTTACGATTTTGCGCAATCTCTACATCAACGCCTATCGAGCCCGGCGGCGGCGCGGCCCGAGCGGGCAGCTGGACGAAGCATCGTCCGCCGGTATGCCCGATCCGGCGGCCGGGATCGAGGCGCGGGACGCGCTGGCCGCGCTCGATCTTCTTCCGGAGGAGCAAAAGTCGCTGTTGCTGCTGATCGGGGTCGAGGGTTTATCCTACGAGGAAGCCGCCAAGGTGCTCGGAATCCCGATCGGCACGGTGATGTCGCGTTTGGCGCGCGCACGCCAGCGCTTCCGCACGATCCTCGAAACCGGCCATGCGCCCGTGCTGCGGAGGGTCAAATGACCGGGCAAGACATCACCGGGGGCGAAATGCCCCATGGCGAAATGCCCCGTGGCGGAGTGCCCCGTGGCGGAAACGCTGGCGCGTCCGGCCCGATCGGCGAAGACGATCTGCAGGCGTTTATCGACGGCCGCCTCAGCTCGGCGAGATACGGTGAGGTCGAGGCCTATCTGGCGCAAAACCCGGCGGTCGAGGATCGGGTGATGCGCGATCGCGAGCACCGCGACAGGCTGCGTTTGGCGCTCGCCGGGAAACTCGCCGAGCCGATCCCGGCCCGGCTGCGCGTCGCGACGATCCGGGCCGCCCGGCGCGCCTCGGCGGTGCGCCGCCTGCGCACGGTTGCCGCGGCCGCCCTGATCTTTGTCGCGGGCGCCGCCAGCGGCTGGGTCGCCAGCCGTTCCTTGCCCATGCGGTCTCCCGCGGTCGGCGTCGCGATCAACGCCGGCGCGGCCTACCGCACCTTTGTCGTCGAGGTCGCGCACCCGGTCGAGGTCGGCGCCGCCCAGGAACAGCATTTGATGCGCTGGCTTTCCAAGCGGCTCGGGCGAAACCTGACGGCGCCGGACCTGTCGCAATTCGGCTACAGCCTGATCGGCGGACGCCTGTTGCCGGCCGGCGGCTACGCCGCCGCGCAGCTCATGTATGAAAACGCGAGCAAGGCCCGGCTGACCGTCTATGTGCAGGCGGCGCCCGCGACCGAGACCGCGTTCCGCTTCCGCGAGGAGGAGGGCGCGAGCACCTGTGCCTGGATCGACCGCGGGTACGGCTTCGCGGTCACGGCGCAGGTCAGCCGCGATGCGCTGCTGCCGATCGCCGAGGCGATCTATCACGATCTCGACAAAGCCCAGGACGGCGCGCCGGGTCAAAGCCCATCCTGAACGGCATTCTCAAAAACGCGGTAATCGGGGACACCGACATCCGAACCGCAATCCGCATGGGGAGAAAACGATGAGGAAAACGGCACTGCTCTTTGTCGCGCTGACGGCGATCGGTCTGCCCGCCATGGCGCAGTCTCCCGGCGCCGAAACGCGGGTGCGCGTTGTCGGCACGGTCGAAAAACTCGACGGCGACCGCCTCAGTGTCACGACCGCCGGCGGACCGACCCAAATCGTCACACTGACGCCCGACGCGGCGATCTTCGGCGTCGAAAAGCGCAGCGTCGGCGACATCAAACCCGGCGACTTCGTTGCCTCGGGTGGCGTGCGCGGCACCGACGGGAAAATCCACGCGGTTGACGTCCGTATTTTTCCCGAGATGCCGCGCGGCTTCAGCGAAGGACAGCGGCCCTGGGACGTGAAGCCGGAGGGGGTCATGACAAATGCGACCGTCGGGACGGTGTCGCACACCAGCGACGGCAGCGTCGTTCATGTCACCTACAAAGGCGGCGAATCGGAATATGTCGTCGCGCCGGATGTCGCGGTGGTGGCGTACCTGCCGGCCGATCGCAGCCTGTTGAAGCCCGGCGCCGCGGTAGTGACGATCGCGACCAAGCCGCCGGACGGCACGCTTGTGACCAGCCGCGTCTATGCCGAGAAGAACGGGGTCAAGCCGCCGATGTAACCTCCGTTAAGGCGTCGCCGGATCGGGATCGCGACACGGGCGCTAGAGCAAGATCGGGTCAGATGGAAGCATCCGACCCGTGAATCTCGCTCTCGATTCAAATATGCAGAGCCTGATTCACGGCTCGGATCGTTGCGATCTGAGCCGATCAGGCTCTGGGCGTCGCCCGGATGTCGCGCGGCGCTTGGACGGTGCTGCGGCAGGGTCCACATACCCGGAAACCGCCGCCGATCGCGGTTGGCGCCTCACGGAGAATGCCGATGCAGACGAATCTGGCCGAGAAAAACTGCACCCCGTGCCGGGGCGGCATCCCGCCGCTGAGCGCGGAGGAAGCGGAGGCGTATCGCCGGCAGGCCCCCGAATGGAGCCTCGCCGACGGCGCGACGCGGATCGAGCGGACCTACCGCTTCCGCAATTTCCGCGACGCGTTCGGGTTTGTCGAACAGGCCGCGAACCTGGCCGAGACCGAGGGCCATCACCCCGACATCAGCTTCGGCTGGGGCTACGCGACCGTCTCGCTGCGCACAAAAAAGATCAAGGGCCTGCACGAAAACGATTTCATCATGGCGACAAAACTCGACCGCATCGCCGCCGCCCCGGCTACGGCCGGGTAAGTACAGCGCAGCGGAGTTGGGGGCTGCGGCCTCGGTCCGCTTTAACGGGGGCAGGACCGCCATTTCAATTTGTTGGCACCCCGCGGGACAAAGGCCAGGACTGCCTCTATGGGCTTGGTCGTAACACCCAGATCGCGGCGGGTTCAGAGCCCGCGGGCCGGACCGCGACAAACAGCCTGTCGAGTTCCGGGACAAACAACCCCGTTCGCGCTCCCGACGCGGTTCCAACCCGGCCGATATGCTGATAAGCGTCGGCATTGTCCTCGAACACATCGACAACTCCCGCGCCACAGATGACATAGACGCGATGGCGCATGGCATCGATAAAGAGATCGTCGGCATCGCCGCAGGTGTTGAGATCGGCGACAACCGATCCGTCCGTGGTCGAGAGAACCAGCAACCGCGCCGGGCTGCGAAACCCGATCAGGATCCGATGCGTCGCTTCATCGAGCGCCATCGGAAAATTCGCGCGATGGCCCTCGGTGGGCAGCGCGCCGACCGCCTCCCTTTTTGACAGATCAACGATCTGGATCAACCGGGCATCGGGCACATTGACAAAAGCGCGCGCGCCGCCCGGTTCGATCTGAAAGCCTTCCGGATGTCCCTTGAGAGGAATATCCGCCAGTTTTGCGCGTGCTTTTGGATCGATGACGGCAAGAGCGCCCCCGCCGTAGCCGACAAGCAACTGGCCGCGCCGAGAATCGATGCGAACATTATCCGCGTCGCCGCCCAGATCGATACGGCCCAGCGGCGTAAAATCACCGCCGCGCATCAGACGTACCGATCCGTCTTTCGCATTCGCGACATAGAGCGTATCGGTCGAGGGTTCATAGGCGATGCCCTGCGGCTCGTTAAAGCCGCTCACCGTGCTGATCAATCTGCGATTGGCGACGTCGATTACCCCGACGCTATCGTTGCCGAGTTCCGCGACCGACAGCCATTGCCGCTTGAGATCGATCGCGAGGTGGTCGATCCGTCCGCTCACGCGACCGAGCGGCACCTTCGCCTCCAGTTCCAGCGGGACGGCGGCTGTTTGCGCCATCGCGATCACCGGGCTTAGCAGCAGCAATGCGACCGCCAGATGGCGCACGCCACGCTCACCCCTTCGCGAGATTGACATGGTCCAGCGCCGCCTTCAGCCCCGCCGCGAGCTTCAGCGCATCGTCATGCGCCCAGAAATGCATGAAGTAGAGGCGCGGCTCGTCGCCGATCATGTGGTTGTGCAGCGCCGTCACCTCTATGCCATTCTCCCGTAGGGCTTTCATCACCGGCGCGACTTCCTCGTCGGTCAAAACGAAATCGCCGGTGATCGCGGCCTTGCCGGCGCCGGTCGGCTGGAAATTGATCGCGTTCGCGACACCCATCGCATTCGGGATCGTCATACCCTGATGCGCGACCGGTTCGGCGCGCGCGATTCCGTACTGGTAAATGCCGCCGTTATTCACGCCTTTGGCGCCGAGCGTGCGGTCAAGCGCGGCGGTATCGAGATCGATCGCCGGCGGCGCGGTATTGCTGGCTGGATTGTTGGCTGGCGCCGCCGCGAGCGGAGTTTTGCTTTCGGCGAGCGCGTCGTGCAGCAGCGTTGCCAATTTGACCGGATCGCCTTGTCCGAGGACATGCATGTACATCGTAAACGGGCGATTGCGCAGCAGATGATTGTGCAGCGCCGTGACCTCGATGCCGCCCGCGAGCAGCTTCGCCATGACCGGGCTGACCTCGTCCTCGGTCAGGACCAGGTCGCCCATCACCATTGCGTTGTTTCCCATCTTCGCAAAAGCGAGCCAGCCGCCGAGCGCAAACCCAGGCTTAAGTTCAACGCCGTCCAGCGTCGCCTTGATATCGGTGCGCGGCAGACCCACCCGATAGACGCCACCCGCGGAGGTGCCCGCTTTGCCGAGCGCTTGCGCAACCTGTTGCTGCCAGCCCTCCTGCGCGCCCGACGCACCCACCAGGGAAACGAGGAAACCCATCCCAAGGCAGGCGACGAGAGCCGATGCGGTGATGATTTTCTTCACGGAAACCTCCCCTTACTGGATTGTTAATTGTTGCCAGACCTCTTCGGTGGGGCGGCATCGCACAAACAGCCCACGGAGCATTGCTGAGCAAGAGCCGCTGAACGGCCGTGCGAGTTCATGCGCAGCACCTGCCTCAATATCGAGCACCGTGCATTCGCGCCGAGGCGATTGCGATGGGGGTACGCTCCAAGCCGCAAACGCATCGATCGGGTTATTGTCAGCAACGGCATCCGACAGCAGTGCGACGACCGCCCCACGGATCGGCGGCCGGTTTGTCCCGCGCACCCGTTTTTTCGAGGGTTTTTGGCCCTGGGCCGAATGCGGCGAGCGGCGGATGTTCACAACCCGTGCCAACTCGGCGACGACGCAAAATCCGCCACATTTCGGGAGTATTGATTGCGTCGGTCGCACGGGTTGGAGGCGGATGGCGGGCGGGCGTTTGCTGTAAATTTTGCTGCCCGCCAGC
>JBFXDF010000042.1:0-21775 GCA_050181375.1 Alphaproteobacteria bacterium | reverse complement strand
CTATCGCCATCGGCGTCCTCTCCTCTGCTGCGTCGCCAGCTTGCCTTCGCCGGAGCCGGAGCACAACCGGCTCGCGGCTCCCCTCAACCGGCCCAGCCCGCAAGCCGTTCGCGCATCCGCCGGACATGCCCGCCGGGCCAGTAGAGCCGTCCGCAAGCCGGGCAGCGCAGCAGCGGCCCCGCTGCCCCGCGCGAGCGCATCGGGACCCGGGCCGCCGCCTCGGGCGGCGCCGGTTCGAGTTCGGCGTTGTCGATGACGCAGCGGGTGAACGGCGCGCGCTGCCAGTCGATGCCGGGTGTGGCGGCGAGGATCCGCGCCTGATCGTCGATCGCGTCACTGGCCAGCCGCAGCACCGCGACCGAAGCCTCGGCGCGCGCCGCCAAGTGCCGATCGCGGGTCAAGAGCATGCGGTTCTCGGCGGCGCAGCGGGCGATCAGCGCCGTATCATCCGCCCCGCCCTCGGCGATCGCCGTGTCATAGCCGGCGGCGCGCAGCCACCGTCCGAGCCGCAACAGCATCTCATCGCACATCAGCCGCACGGCCGGCACTCCCAAACACGGTCATCCCGGCGAAGGCCGGGATCGACCCGGGTAACAGCCCGTTTGTTCGGCTGACATGGCTCCCGGCTTCCGCCGGGATGGCGAAAGATGGATGCTAGGTGGCGATCGAAAACAGGGAGGCTCCTCGATGCCCGCCGTCCAATCCTTCGCCCCAGGCGGATACCGCTTCATTACGCATGCCTTTCAGTATTCCGGCGGGGTCGCGGCCGAGCCGGGCTTCCGGATCGAGCGCGCCCGCTTCGCTCGGCCGGTGCCGCTCGCCGAAGGCTTCGACGCGATCGAGGCGTACCTCGCGCGGCTTGGCCGGCCGCCGACCGCGTTTTGCGCCTGTGAATTGCGTTCGCCGGCGCAATTCACCGACGCGGGCTTTGTCGCGTTCAACCGCCATTACGTACAGCGTCTGGAGACCTGGGGCATCTTCCGCGACGACGTGAACCCGGTGGCGCGCTCGAATGTCTGCCCCGAGATCGACCCGCCCGCGACACCGTCGTTCTACGCCTTCAGCTACACCGTGCCGGGCGATGGCGACGCGCCCCCGAGCTTTGTCTGCGCGGGGAGCGGCGAGGCGCGCGAGGGCGGCGCCAGTTATGAGGAGCGCATCGTCCGGCTCGGCGACCAGTCGCCCGACGGGATGCGCGAGAAGGCCCGCTTCGTCCACGGCGAAATGGAGCGGCGCATGGCGGCGCTCGGCTTCGGCTGGGCCGACGTCACCGGAACGCAGGTCTATACGGTCTACGACATCCACTCCTTTCTCGCCGACGAAATCGTGCGCCGCGGGGCGATGCGTGTCGGTCTGACCTGGCATTTCGCCCGCCCCCCGGTAGAGGGCCTCGATTACGAGATGGATGTGCGCGGCCTCGGCCGCGAGCTGGTGATCGGCTGACCTGCCCCTCATCGCGCGACGCCTTCGAGCGGCCGCTCGGCGGGTTGGATCGACAACCGCCGCAGCCGCCGGACCCCAATCAAACCGCCCGCCGACAGCAGCGCCATAAACAGATAGGCGTGTCCGCCATAGGCGGCGTAGAGCGCGCCGGCGGCGAGCATCACGAGGCCGCTGCCGAGGCCGGCGGACAGCGCCGCGTACAGCGATTGCGCGCTGGCGGCGGCCCCCGGCGGCACGCTGCGGGCCAGCATGTACATCGCGCCCAGATGGCTGGCCCCGAGCGTCAACGCATGCAGCGGCTGCAGCACCACCGCCGTGACAAGGCCGGGGACCAGGGCCATCAGGGTCCACCGCGCGACGCCGCCGATGCCGCCGAGCGCGAGCAGCCCGAGCGGGCCGAGCCGCGCGACAATCGGCGCGCCGTACCAGAACAGCGCGATTTCGGCGACGACGCCCTCGGCCCAGAGGACCCCGATGATCGTGTCCGAAATGCCGAGTTCGCGCCAATACAGCGTCCCAAAGCCGTAATAGAGCTGATGGCTGGCTTGCAGCGCCGACGCGCTGACGACCAGCAGCCAAAAGCGCGCATCGGAAAGGAGCCGGCGGATCGCCATCCAGCGCGAGCCGGTCGCGCTCGACGCCCCGGTTTCGCCTCGCGCGGCCGGGCTGGACGGGATCGCGAGGCAGGCGCCGACCAGAATCAATGACGCGACAAGCACCAGCGCCAGGACCCGGTTGTCCGGGCCTGCGCCGGCGAACGCCGGCATGATCGCGAGCGCCGCGCCGCCGCCGACCGATGCGACAACAAAGCTCAGCGAGCCCCACATCCGGATGCGGCCGTAATCGAGGCCGCGGTCGCGCACCGCCGCCAGCGTCACCGCGTCGCCGAGCGGCAGCAGGGCCGACTGCGCCACGCCGGCAACCAGATTGAGACCGAGCAGCAGCCACCATCCGCGCACCGGCCACAGCGCGGCGTAGGCGACGCACGCGATGCCGGCCAGCGCCGCCATCACGGCCCGGCGGTGTCCGATCCGGTCGGCCAGCGCGCCGATCAGCGGCGTCGCGATAACCTTCGCCCAAATCGCCGCGGCGAAGATGACGGCGATCTGCTGTGCGTCGAGACCGTGCCCAGCGAGCCAAACGGGCCAGAACGGCAGCTGTATGCCGATGACAAGAAACGCCGCCGCGCTAAACGCCGCCAGCCGGGTGGCGGCCCGGGCATCATGTCGCTGCCGCCGCAATCGCGTCATCCGGTGCCCTCGACGCTGCTTCGATCCGTGCTTATGTCGCGGGCGTGCCCTTGGATATGACCGATCTGAGCGCGCTGATATCGGTGGTTATTATCGATATCGTGCTCGCCGGCGACAACGCGATCGTGGTTGGCATGGCGGCGGCGGGGTTGCCGGCGCGGCAGCGCCACCTCGTGATCCTGGCCGGGATCGCGGCAGCGACCGTGCTGCGCATCCTGTTCGCCGGGCTCACGATGCACCTGCTCGAGATCATCGGTCTGACGCTCGCGGGCGGCATTCTGCTGCTCTGGGTGTCGTGGAAGATGTATCGCGAGATCCGCGGCGGAAACATCGGTGCCGCGGAGGAGCCGGCATTGACCGCGGCGACCTGCTCCGGGCCGAAATCGCCGCTCGCGGCGCCGCACCGGTTGGACGAGGCCGATCCGCCCGGTGTCAATCCCGCTGGCTCGCGCCGCAAGACGACCGGGCAGGCGATGCTGCAGGTCGTCATCGCCGACGTTTCGATGTCGCTCGACAACGTGCTGGCGGTGGCCGGCGTCGCGCATCAGTCGGCGGTCTGGATCCTCGTTGTCGGTCTCGTCCTGTCGGTCGCGCTGATGGGCGTCGCGTCCAACTTCATCGCGCGTTTGCTGAACCGCCACTCGTGGATTTCCTGGGTCGGGCTCGGGATCGTTACCTTTGTCGCGCTGCGCATGATCTGGGACGGCTCGGAAGAGATCATCGAACAGACCGCGGCGCTCAATATTGGCCTGTGATCCGCCGCCGGCCTGCCGCGTCGGCTCGGCACGGTGTCATTCGACCGTTACATTGCAGGGAGAGGGATGTGGCCGCCTCGATTGTTGCTCCGGAGATCATGCCCGAGAGGATCACCGGCGCGAGCGCCTGGCGCCGCGATGACCTGGACGCGGGCAACTACATCATCCCGCTGACCGGCGAGTGTCTCGACGAGATCCGCCGCGCCGCCGAGGAGATGCGGCAATTCCCGCTGCCGACAATCGTGCGCGGTCCCGGCGATTTCGAGATGCCGGCCTGCCGCGCCGCGATGTCCGAGGTGGGCCGGATCCTGCGCAGCGGCGTGCGCTTCGCGATCGTCGATCGGCTGCCGCTCGACGAGATCGGCGCCGAGGCGGCGATCGGGGTCTATTGGCTCCTGGCCTCGATGGTGGCGCGGCCGGTCGCGCAAAGCCTCGACGGTCGGCTGATCTACGATGTGCGCGACACCGGCAGACAGGCGCTGCCCGGCTCCGGCGTGCGCCCCGACCAGACCAACATCGAGCTGAAATTTCATACCGACAATTCCTACAACGCGACGCCGCCCGAATACGTCGCGCTGCTGTGCCTGCGCACCGCGCGGCGCGGCGGCCACAGCCGGGTCGCGAGTTTTCATACGCTGCACAACATGCTGCTGGAGCGCCGTCCCGAAATGCTGCCGCGGCTTTACCTTCCGTTCTGGTTCGATCGGCAGCGCGAGTATCACCCTGGCGAAGAGCCGGTGTTCGCGGCGCCGGTATTCGCCGAGGACGACGGCGAGGTGCGGGCGCGCTTCAGCGCGCATCAGATCCGCGGCGGCTACGCGCTGCGCGGCGAGGCGATCGACGACGCGGGCGCCGCCGCGCTCGGTGCCCTGCTCGACCTGTTCGAGGACGAGGCGTTGTCCGCCGATTTCGATCTCCAACCGGGACAGATGCAGTTCGTCGACAACCGCGCGCTGGGGCATGCCCGCACCGAGTTCGAGGATTTCGCCGAACCCGAGCGCCGCCGCCATCTGGTGCGCCTGTGGCTGCGCGATCGCGGCCGCCGCGCCTATGCCGGGTAGTGCGCGATGAGCGACGGTGCGCCGACCGCGCGCCGCGCCCGCCTGGCCGAGATCGACCGCGAACTCGCCCGGTTGCGGTATCGGCACGATATTGCGATGTCCGCCTTCCGCTTCGAGGAAGCGACCGCGCTGGGGCCGCAGATCGCCGCGCTCGAAAAGGAACGCCAGCGACTCGCCGCCGCGGTGCCGCAAATCGAGCCGCCGACCGGCGTCGCCCCGGTGTTGGCCCGGCCGCGCCGGCGCCGCTGAGCCGTATCGGCTCTGAGCCGACACCGGGCCGCCGCGAACCAGCCCTTCCCTCCCCGCAAGCTGGGGAGTGCTGGGGATCGGCGTAGGGGCGCCTCGCATCACAGCAGCCGGTCGGCGGCGCGGCGCAGTTCGGTGCGGAACGCCGGGTCGGCGATCGCGATCAGCGCCTGCGCCCGCTCGGCCAGCGTGCGGCCTTTCAATTCGGCGATGCCGTGCTCGGTGACGACGCAATCGGCGTCGGCGCGCGGCGTCGTCACGACCCCGTCCGGCAGCCGCGCCACGATACGGGAGTGTCGCCGGTCGCGGCTCGTCGCGGGCAGCGCGATGATCGAGCGGCCCTCCGGCGCGCGATTGGCGGCGCGCACGAAATCCATCTGGCCGCCGGTCAGACCGATATTGCGGCCCCGCGCGGTCTCGGCGTTGGCCTGCCCGGTCAGATCGACCTCGAGCGCCGAGTTGATCGCGACAAATCGCCGAAAGTTGCCGAGCACGAGCGCGTCGTGCGTGTTGCGCGGCGAGCGGATGCGGATGCGCTCGTTGCGGTGGGCGAAATCATACAGCCGGCGCGTTCCCATCAGCATCAGCGTCACCGTGAGGCCGGGGTCGATCTCCTTGTGGCGGTTGTCGACAATCCCCGCCGTCATCAGATCGGCGACCCCGTCGCCGATCGCGCCGGAATGGATCCCGAGACCGCGTTTGGCGCCGAGCGCCGCCGTCACGGCCTCGGGAATGAGGCCGATGCCGAGTTCGATCGTCGCGCGGTCGGGAACAAGGCGCGCGACATGGGCGGCGACCGCGTGCTCGGCGGCTCCGATCGCCCGCGCCGGCAGCTCCAGAACCGGATGCTCGGCCGGCACAAGAATGTCGATCAGGCCGGGATCGAGCAGCGTGTCGCCGCTCGTCCATGGCAGCGCCGGGTTGACCTGCGCGATGACGAGCCGCGCCCCGTCCATCATCTCGCGCAGGAACTCGATGCCGAGCCCGGCATTGTAGCGTCCGGCCGCGTCCGGGCCGGTCACTTGCAGCAGCACGAGATCGACGCGCGGCCGGCCCGCCGCGATCATGTCGCACAGGCCCGAGACATTGGCGGGGATCACGTTGGCGGCGTTGGCGGCGAAAAACCGCCGGCCGGCGCCGGCGCCGCCGCACGCCGTGACCGCGACGTTCGGCCGGCCGGCCGGGAAATCGGCGGCGAAGGTCAGCGCGAAGAAGACCCGGAACGGCGGAACGCGGGGCGCCTGCTCCCCGAGCATGCGGGTCAGCAGCACCGGCTCGGCGGTCGCCTCGGCCCAGCCGACCGTCTCGCCGGCGCCGATCAGCGCGGCAAAATCGAGCCTATCAGGCGCGATTGTCGTCGGTGATTTCATGCCCGCCACAGCTCCGAGCGCCGGGACTTGCCGAGGCCGTGGTCACGCGGGCAGGGCTTGCCAGCATTCGAGCAGCGGCGCGGCGCCTCCCGTGACGGGGTCGGAAGCGGGCAGCGGCACGGTTGCGATCCTGGCGGCGGCCCCGTCGTGGGCGGTGCGATCGTGGTTGGCGCGAGCGTGGTCGGTGCGCTCGTATTGGGCCGGCTCGGCGCGGCACATGTCCGGGTCCTGCCCGCGCGGATAGGAACCGATGACCAGCAGATCGCGGCTCGCCGCCTCGCGCTTGTGCGCCACCCCGGCCGGGATCACGACGACGTCGCCCTCGTGCAATTCGATGCTTTGCCCGTTCTCGCCGCCGAGCCGCACGCGGGCATGGCCGCGCGCGATGCCGAGCACCTCGTGCGCGGTGCTGTGATAGTGATGGTACGGGTGGATGCCGTTGCGCCACGCTCCGGGCCAGCCGTTGCGGGCGAACATCTTTTCGCAGAAAGCCGCGCGGTCGCCGGTGTCGGGCAGGGCGCCGCGATAGACGACGAGCGGCAAGGCGCTGTTCGGCACGGCGCCGTCATCGGCGAAGCGGTAGGTTTCGATATTGACCGCGTTTTCCATTGCGATGCCACCTCGTTTTGGGCAATCAGTCGCTTTTGTCGGTTTTCAGGAACGCATCAAAAAGAGCAACGGCGCAAGTCTTGCGTTGACGGCGTGCGTAGTGGAACCGTAAACGCAGCACCGCGCCACGGGGAGGCGAATGAACCTTGTATTGAGGATCGTTGCCGGCGTGCTGGTGCCGTCCTTTGCCACCATCATCTTCAACATCCTCAGCTTTTTCGTCGAAAACTACCACACGTCGCCTCTTCCCAGGCCAAATGAAACCGTGTTTGAAGTCGCGGTCGGCTGCACGTTCGCGCTATTTGGAATCGGTATCGGCGCGGAGGAGCGAAATCGTGGCGAGCGGCTGATAATCGTTTCGGTGCTGCTGATGCTGACAATCATCGGTGTTGAAATCCTTGCACCCTTATTCTTACAATGGCCTAAATTCTACTCAGTTCTGATTATGGACACTCTGGCGATCCTTGCCTTGTCCTGGGGCATCGTCGAGACCAATTACAGGCGAGTCCCCGGTCTCCCGCGATCCGAACGGAAAACCGCACATGAGTGACCGCAGCGACCGCGATCGCCTGTATAAGGCCAAGAGAGCCATCGCAGGCGCATTAGCGGCTTGGTTGGCGACGATCATTGTCGCCGGGGCTTCGTTACTGATTGCGAATCGCCTCTGGTCTCCCGAAGCGCTTGCGGATCGGAGTGGCTGGGAGCTGTTGCGCGATATCGGTCTAGTTATCCTGCCACCCGCGGCGGCGTTATTCGCGTCGATTGTAGGCTTTTACTACGCTCACGAGGGGCATGATCGCAAATCGACAGGAAGCGAGTAGATAGAATTTCCGAAATTCTCTTGGATCGGGTGCTGTACCGCGACGGGCTGGTGCTGGTGCTCGACAAGCCGGCCGGGATACCGGTGCATGCCGGGCCGGGCGGCGGGCCGAACCTCGAACACTGGTTTCCGCTGCTGCGTTTTGGCCTGCCGAAGCCGCCGTCACTGGCGCACCGGCTCGATCGCGACACGTCGGGCTGTCTGGTGCTCGGGCGGCACCCGAAGGCGCTGCGCCGGCTCGGGCGGCTGTTCGCCGAGGGGCGGGTCGAAAAGGTGTACTGGGCGATCGTATCCGGCGTGCCACGGGAGAGCGAGGGGCGTATCGAGGCGCCGCTTTTAAAACAGCGGCGCGGCATGGTGGGCTGGCGCATGGTCGCGGACCCGGAAGGGCAGCGGGCGATCACCGATTACCGCGTGCTCGGCGCGGCGGACGGGCACGCGTGGCTCGAATTGCGGCCGCGCACCGGGCGCACGCACCAGATCCGCGTCCATTGCGCCGTTCTCGGTTGCCCGGTGGCCGGCGACCCGGCTTATGGCGGGCCCGCTTATGACAAGTCGGCCGATCATCCGCTGCAACTGCACGCGCGCGCGATTTCGCTGCCGCTCTATCCGGCGAGACCGTCGGTGGCGGTCACGGCGCCGGTGCCGCTGCATATGCGGTCGCTGCTGAGCGCGCTTGGCTGGTGCGCCGACGACGATGCCGTTGCCCGGAGCGGGGCGGCGTGAGCACGCCCGCGATCGCCGTGCGCCGTCTGTCGCCGGCCGACGCCGCGCTGTTCCGCGACATCCGGCTCGAAGGGCTGCGCCGCGACCCGGACGCGTTCAGCAGCACGATCGAGGAGGAAAGCGAGCAGAAGCTGTCGTTTTTCGCCGAGCGGCTGGCGCGATCGGCCGTGTTCGGCGCGTTCCGCGGCGCCGAACTGCTCGGGGTCGCCGGGTTTTACGTCCAACCCGGTCCGAAACACCGACACAAGGGGATGCTGTGGGGCATGTATGTTCGCCCGAGCGCGCGCAAACTCGGGACCGGCGCAAGGCTGGTTGAAGCGGTCCTCGCGCACGCAAGCGAGCGCGTCGAACTGATCCAGCTCAGCGTGATAAGCGAGAACGCCGCGGCCCGCCGGCTTTACGAACGGTTCGGGTTCGAGGAATACGGCGTCGAAAGGCGCGCCGCGAAATATCATGGCCGCTACCACGACGACGTGCTGATGGCGCTGACGCTGATCCCGGCCGACGCGCCGGGGACCGATCCGCCAGTCGGAAAGAGGACAGAATGATCCCGCGCTACAGCCGGCCGCAGATGGCGGCGATCTGGGAACCCGAAAACAAGTTCCGCATCTGGCTCGATATCGAAGCCTATGCCTGCGAGGCGCAGGCCAGGCTCGGCGTCATCCCCGAGAGCGCGGCGCGCGCGGTGCGCGAGAAGGGCGCGTTCGAGGTCGCGCGGATCGACGAGATCGAGCGCGAGACGCGCCACGACGTGATCGCATTTCTGACCAATGTCGCGGAGCATGTCGGCCCCGAGGCGCGCTTCATGCATCAGGGAATGACATCGAGCGATGTGCTCGACACCTGTCTCGCGGTGCAGTTGAAACAGGCCGCCGACATCCTCATTGACGATCTCGACCGGCTGCTCGACGCGCTGAAGCGGCGCGCGATCGAGCACAAATACACGCCGACCGTCGGACGCAGCCACGGCATCCACGCCGAGCCGACGACGTTCGGGCTGAAACTGGCCGGGCATTGGGCCGAGTTCGCGCGCGGCCGCGAGCGGCTCCAGGCGGCGCGGCGCGAGATCGCGACCTGCGCGATTTCGGGGGCGGTCGGGACCTTCGCCAATATCGACCCGTTCGTCGAGCAATATGTCGCCGAACAGCTCGGCCTCTCGCCGGAACCGGTTTCGACGCAGGTGATCCCGCGCGACCGGCACGCCGCGTTTTTCATGACGCTGGCGCTGATCGCGGCCGGGATCGAGCGGCTGGCGACCGAAATCCGCCATTTGCAGCGCACCGAAATCCGCGAGGCCGAAGAGTATTTTTCGCCGGGGCAGAAGGGCTCGTCGGCGATGCCGCACAAGCGCAACCCGGTGCTGTCGGAAAACCTGACCGGCCTCGCGCGGCTGATCCGCTCGCACGCGACCCCGGCGCTGGAAAACGTCGCGCTGTGGCACGAGCGCGACATCTCGCACTCGGCGGTGGAGCGCGTCATCGCGCCGGATGCGACGATCGCGCTCGATTTCGCGCTGGCGCGGCTCACCGGGCTGATCGACCGTCTTGTCGTCTATCCCGAGCGCATGCGCGAGAACCTGGAAACGCTGGGTGGGCTGGTCGATTCGCAGCGCGTTTTGCTGGCGCTGACCCAGAAGGGCATGAGCCGCGAGGACGCCTACCGGGTCGTGCAAGCGCACGCGATGGCGGCGTGGGGCGGCCAAGGGAGTTTCGCCGAGCGGCTGAAAGCCGATCCCGAGGTGACGCGGTTTTTGCCGGCGCGCATGATCGACGGGCTGTTCGACACGGAATACCATCTGAAGCACGTCGATACGATCTTCCGCCGGGTTTTCGGCGAGCCGTCGTGATCTTTGGTCGAAAGTAAATTGACGCGGATACGTGCGATTTCGACCGGACGCCAACCCCAAATCATTCTCGCGAGTCGATGCTGTAATGGCTGACGAGTGATCTGAAATCGAACGCGGTGGGGGGCACCAATGGCAGAAAACGTCGAGCCGCTATCGAGCCGACGCGGTCCGATCCTTGTAGTCGGTGCGGGTCCGACCGGTCTCGTCCTCTCGATCGAGCTGCTGCGGCGGGGGGTTCCGGTTCGACTGATCGATCGGCTTGACCACCCGCGGGGTTGGAGCCAGGCGATCTTCATCAAACAACGGACACTCGAAATACTCGCCAGCCTCGGTCTCATCACGCGTTTTGCGGTCGCGGGAGAGTGGGTTCGCCGTGTCGCCTTCTATTCAAATGGCCGGCGGGTATCCGGCTACGATTTCGAACATGTCGACTCGCCCTATCAAAACATATTGTCGATACCCGAATCGGTATCGATTGCCATTCTCACCGGGGAACTGCGCCGGTTGGGAGGAGATATCGAATACGGCACGGAGTTCGTCCGTCTCTCCGAGGAGGACGGTCATGTCGCCGTGCGGTTGAGAACGTCGGACGGGCGTGAAACAACCATCGATGTGCCCTGGGTCGTTGGCACCGACGGGTATCACAGCGCCGTGCGCGACGCGATCGGCGACGCGTTCGACGGCAGGGATTACGAGGAGTTCTGGGGCGTCTTCGATACCCGGCTGACGAATTGGCAACATCCGCGCGACACCGCCTGCGCCCAGCTCGATCCGCCGCTCGTGGTGCCGTTTCCGCTGGCCCCGGACGGCTGGCGCATCTACTTTCGCACCGAGGGGCCGAGCGAGCTTGTCCCTGACGAAGTGGTCGCGAAGCTTCGCTCGATCAGTCCCGGCGCCGTGCTTCGCGACCCCGGCCGGCCGCAATATTTCCACTCGCACTCGCGTATCGCGAGGAGTTTCCAGATCGGCCGCGTGCTGCTGGCGGGCGATGCGGCGCATGCGTCCAATCCGATGGAAGGCCACGGCATGAATGCCGGCATCCATGACGCGCACAATCTCGGCTGGAAGCTCGCCGCGGTCGCGGCCGGGAAAGGAACCGACGCGCTGCTGCGATCCTATGCCGAGGAACGCCAGTCGGTCGATCGCGAGATCGTCGCGTCGGGCGACAAGGCATATGGCTGGATGACCGATAAGAGCGGAGAGAAACTCGCGGAGCTATACGCGTTTCTCGATACGGCAAGCGGCAGGGCGCTGGCGGCTATGGGCGATACCGAGATCGGCTTGCGCTATGCACAAAGCGCCATCATCCGGGACGCTCGAACCGCGCCGGCAGCGCCGCCGCTGGCGGGAACGCGGATCGAGAATATCGACGGCCTGCTCGGGCCCAGGGGATTTACCAGCCTGCACGCCCTTGTCGCCAATCCCGGACACACGATCCTGCTGATCGCCGGTGACGCCGATCCCGTGCATCTGTCGCGAATGGAGGGCGAAATCGGTTGTGTTGCAGAGCCTTACGATTGCAGGTTGCTTCTTGTCGCGGGCGAGCATCTGCGCGCCGACGCGATCCACTCCGCCGAAATCGTGATCGACAAGGATGCGCTGTGCCGCAAGTTGTTTGGCGGCGACAAACCGATGCTTTGCGTCGTCCGTCCGGATGGACATATCGGCCTGTTGTGCGAGCCTCCGCAGGCGGCCGTCTTGCAGTCGCACCTTCGGAGCATGTTCGGGGACCGGCATGATCGGCGCGGATGACGCAAACGTCTGGCGGCGGCATCCGCTGCGAACGTGACCCGCCGCGGAAATCGCGGTATACGGCCCCTTCAGCCCCAGCGCTCGTCACGGCGCGCCGACCGATGGTCCGCACGGGACGAGGGCGACGAGAAATCTCAGCAGGAGAACCATGATGCAGAGTTCGCTGCGCAGCTTCAGCGGTCCGCGGATCAAGTACACGCCGCAGGATTCGCCGTATGAATCGATTGCGGTCGACAAGCTGACACCGATCATCGGAGCGGAGATCGGCGCGGTCGATCTGCGCCAACCCAGCAACCGGCAGATGGACGAGATCCACCGCGCGCTGGCCGAAAACCTGGTGATCTTCTTCCGCGACCAGCACCTCAGCCAGGAGCAGCACCTCGATTTCGGCCGCAAGTTCGGCGAGCTGCACATCCACCCGGCGGCTCCGGCGGAACCGGGCCACCCGGAGCTGATGAAAATCCACGCCGACAAGGACAGTTTTCGCGCCAACGGAGAAGGCTGGCACTCCGACGTGTCGTGCGACCCGGAGCCGCCGATGGGGTCGATCCTCTACATCAAGAAATGCCCGCCGCGCGGCGGCGACACGCTGTTCGCGAATATGTACGCCGCCTACGAGGCGCTGTCGGATCGTATGAAGACCTATCTGGAGGGTCTGACGGCGCGGCACGACGGCGAGCACTATCGCGGCCAGTACAAGAATTACGGCGTGCAGGACAAGGAAACCTATCCCTACGCCGATCACCCGGTCATCCGCACGCACCCGGTGACGGGGCGCAAGGCGCTCTACGTCAACGAGGGTTTTACGCGGTACATAAACGGCGTCCCGCGCGACGAGAGCAGCGGCATCCTGAACTACCTGTACAAGCACATGGCCAACCCGCTGTTCCAGTGCCGCTTCCGCTGGCAGGAGAACTCGATCGCGTTCTGGGACAATCGCTGCGTCCAGCACCACGCGATGTGGGACTACTGGCCGCACACCCGCTCGGGCAACCGGGTCACGGTCAAGGGCGACCGGCCGGTGTGAGGGCCGCGACAATGCGGCAGGCGCGGTAGGATGGGCTGAGCGCAGCGAAGCCCATCGCCAATCTGTAGCCCCGGAATTGATGGGCTTCGCGTCGCTCAGCCCATCCTGCGACTACGACGGCTTCGTCACCAGTTCGCCTGGTCGAGGCGGATCGGCGGCGATGCCGCCGATCGCGTAACGCCCACCGCTGAAAGTTGCTGGAACTTACTGCCCCTGCATCATCGGCGATTGGTTCGGAGCCGCCATCGGGGCCGGGTTCGGGTTGCCCATCGGCGGCGCACTGCTTCCCGTCAGCCGCTGAGCCTCCTGCCGGTTCAGCTGATTGGCGACATTGTCTGTCGGCCCGCTGCCGCCCCGCCGCGCCGTGTTTGTGCGGTGCATCGAACGCGCGTTCGCCGCGTGGTGGTTCTTGGCGCCGTGGTGCGCCGCGGCATGCGGCTTGGCCTTGTGCGAGGTCTTTCCCTGCGTGTGGTTCGCGCTCGGCATCGCGGCATTCGTCGATTCCGTCTGCGAGGGCTGTGGGCTGGGCGCCTGCGCCCAGGCCGGGGCGGCGAGCGCGAGGATCGCCGCCAGGGCAACTCCGCTCAATACCGTATTCATCGAGATGCTCCGTCCTGCGGTTGAACGGCACCGGCGGTGCCAGTGCCGTCGAGTTAAACACTTCGGTAGTTAATAAGTTCTACAGACGGGCGGCTTCTCTCTGCCTCCGGTAGGGGCGGTTCTACCGTGACGTGGCGGCCGGATCGGCGGAGCGCGGCCGCGCTCCGCCGTCGGTCCGGTCAGGGCGCCGGGGCGCTACCGGCGTCGGCGGGCGGGGCGGCGAAGATCGAAGCCGCGTCGGCGGCGAGCGCCGCCCGCACCTGCGGCCGCATATACATCATGTGCCCGCCCTCGTAGACGCGCAGATCGATACGCTGGCGTGCCGCGGCCGGCACCGCGAGCTGATCGAGCAGCCAGCGCGTCGCGAAATACGGGGTTACGAGATCGTACAGCCCGGTCGCGACGAACACCTTTGTCCGCGGCCGAAGCAGCAGCGTGTCCTGCAACGAGGAGAGCGCGATCCCGAGCCCGCCCTCGCCCTGGACCGCTTTCCAGTCCCACCCGCTCGATACGTCGCGCGCCAGGACGCGGTAGGGCTGCTCGGTGCGGTAGCCGAGTTCGTTGCGCGCATAGTTCTGGAAGGCGGCGGTCAACGAGGCGACCGACGTGTCAAGGACCGGGTCGCCGGCACGGTCCGACCTCGGATCGCCGGTGCCGGGGCGCGCCACCGTCGCGTCGTAAACGCTCAGGATCTCCCGTTCGGGGCGGCGCAACTCGCGCGCGAAGGTGTGCGGGTCGACCCGTCCGCGCTCGCGCCGCACCGTTTCGACGGGCAGGCCGATCAGCGCGGCGATGCGCTCGATCAACGGGTTTGCGGAATCCGGGATGCCGGTCATCGCGGCGATTCCGGTGAGATAGTCGGTCATGGCGAACCGCTCGGCGGCCCTGGCGCGTTCGACCGGCGAGCCTTCCGCGAAGGAAGCGGTGGTCGCGGCGTAGCTCGGCAGCCGCAAGGCCGGAGCCAGCACGTTGCTGATGTCCGGGTGCAGCAGATCGATGTCGAGCGCCGGCGAGACCAGCACAAACCCGCTGACCGCGACCCCGACATCCTTCGCCAACGTCCGTCCGAGCGCCGCCGCGCGCAGCCCGCCATAGCTCTCGCCGACCAGGAACACCGGCGACGCCCAGCGATCGTGCCGCGTCAGCCAGCGCCGCACGACCGAGGCGAGCGAGCGCAGGTCGCTGCGCACCTCCCAGAACGGTTTGTCCGGGTTGTCCTGCTTGCCGTTCTCCTTCCCCTTGGCCTGGCCGCGGCTGTACCCGGTGCCGACCGGATCGACAAACACCAGATCGGTGAAGGCGAGCCAGGTGTGCGGATTGTCGGCGAGCGTGAATGGCGGGTTCGGCACCGCGCCGGTCGGCGGCGTCTCGAGGATGCGCGGTCCGAGCGCGCCGAGATGCAGAAACACCGCGGCGGCGCCGGGGCCGCCGTTGAAGACGAAGGCCACCGGCCGGTTGGAGCCGGCAACCGCCTCGGTCGACCCCGCCGGCGCTTGCGCGGCCGGCGCGTCGGCCGGTTCGGCGATGTACGACACCGTAAAGATCGACGCGGCCGGCTCGCCCTTCGGGTTTGTCAGTTCGATCGTTTCCGCGATCGCGCGATAGTCGAGTTTTCCGGCCCCGGTCTGGATCGAATGCCGCGTTTCCACTCGGGACGGCAGTTCGGTCCCGGCCTTCTCGGCGGCCGGCGCTTTCGGCGCGTCGTCGGCCAGCGACGCCGGGGTCCACACCACGAACAGGCACAACAGCGCGGCGATCAGGGCCTTGGCGAGCGGCATATTTCCGGATCCCGCCGCGAGGAGCGCGAAACGACGGTCCCGCAGCGCGGGCCTGTAATCGTCTAAGCTCGTATTTCTCGGCATCTGCGGCCTTTCCAGCCCGGGGACGTTTGCAATCGGCCCTGCCGCGGCATGATCGTCAAGGGGCGTCGCGCGGCGCGCGGTTCGGCCGGCCCTGTCGTTCATCGGAACGGAACCGGCGTGCGCCGCGCGGGTTTCTCGGTGCAACCCGGTCATGCAACGGAGGGCGTCCATGGTTGTCGTCCCGGACAGTGTCGAAATCGAGATCGGAGAACCGCGCCTGCAAGCGCTGCTGGGCGTCCCCGCGAACGCCGAGGGGCTGGTCATCTTCGCCCATGGCAGCGGCAGCGGCCGGTCGAGCCCGCGCAACAACCGGGTCGCCGCCGCGCTGCGCGCGGCCGGGTTGGCGACATTGCTGCTCGACCTGCTGAGCCCCGACGAAGAGCGCGACCGCACGATTGTCTTCGATATTCCGCTGCTCGCCTCGCGCCTGTCGTTCGCCGCCGATTGGAGCGTCGCCGCGCCGGAAACCGCGCATCTGCCGGTCGGGTATTTCGGCGCGAGCACCGGGGCCGGGGCGGCGCTGGTCGCGGCGGCGGCGCCGCGCTCTCCGGCGCGGGCGATCGTCTCGCGCGGCGGGCGCCCCGACCTGGCCGGGACCGCGCTGCAAGCGGTAACGGCGCCGACCCAGCTGATCGTCGGCAGCCTCGACATGCAGGTCATCGAATTGAACCGCGCGGCCTATCATCAACTTACAGCGGAGAAGGAGCTGATTGTCGTGCCAGGCGCCGGTCATCTGTTCGAGGAGCCGGGAACGCTCGCGGAGGTGCAGCGTCACGCGATCCGCTGGTTTCGAAGACATCTCGCCGGCGACCCAGGGGTCTGACATGCCGAGTTTCGAGGGGTTTTTCGAGGATCGCCGCGCCGCCGGCCGGCAGCTTGCCGAGGCGCTCGCCCCCCGCCGTTTCGGCGATCCGGTTGTGCTCGCCCTGCCGCGCGGCGGCGTGCCGGTCGGCTTCGAGGTGGCCAAGGCGCTCGGCGCGCCGCTCGATGTCCTGATCGTGCGCAAGATCGGGGCGCCGGGACACCCCGAGCTTGGCATCGGCGCCGTGGTCGACGGCAGCCGGCCGCATGTCGTGCTCAACGAGGACGTGATCCGTCAGGTAAGACCTTCCGATGCCTATATCGAACAGGAAAAGCAGCGCGAACTGACCGAGATCGAGCGGCGGCGGCAACGCTATGTCGGCGACAGGGCCGCCACCGCCGTCGAGGGCCGCACGGCGATCGTTATCGATGACGGCATCGCGACCGGGGGCACGGTCCGGGCGGCGCTGCGCGGGATGGCAGACAGCAGACCGGCGAGGCTGGTGCTGGCGGTGCCGGTTGCGCCCGCCGACAGCGCCGCCGATTTGGCGTATGAATGCGACGAGGTGTTCTGCTTGGCCACCCCCGAGCCGTTCTACGCGGTTGGCGCGCATTACCGCGATTTCACGCAGACCACGGACGAGGAAGTGATCCGGCTATTGGCCGAGGCGCGCCGCTGGTCGCCGGCCGATGTCGGAGAACCATAGCAGGAGCGGAGCCAGCGGCACTCAAGTCCGGCGGCCGCCACGCACCCGCGGGCGGCGCCCAGCCCGATAACGGGGAGGCGCCGCCTTTTTCTATCTCCGCTCCGCGCTCAGGCGAAAAACCACCCGGCGACGGCGTTGCGCCATGTCGCGAACCGTGACGGCGCCTGCGCGACCCGCTCGCCGACGGTCCCGGCATGACCCGAGCTGAGGTTTTCGCGCGCCCGGTACAGGACGGCGAGCACCTGCTCGTGGCTCGTGTTCGGGTGGTCGTTGAACGACTCGATCCGGCGGAACCGTTTGCCGGCAACCTGGCCGATCGCCTCCAGGATGCTCGGCTCCAGCACATCCGCCGCATCGACCGCGCGCACGGCACCGCGTATGCAGTACCGTCCGTCATGACTGCGCAGGGCGCCCTTGCACCACTTGTCCGGCGAGCCAAGCAGGTCGATCACCTCGTCCATCTTGCGCACCGATTCGTTACCGATGAATCCGACACCGTCGAACGGCATTTTCGTAACCCTCGTCTGGGATATTCCTATAGCGTGCACGTCCCTCCAAAGCGCGCACTTCTCTAAACGGCATGTACCGGGCGGGGTTCACGACCGAAGCAAAATCTCTGAAAACCGGAGCGCCGCGATCGCTTCGACCGGCGCTATGCTGAACCTGAGCTGCGTGTTCTCGACCAAAGGAAGATCCTGATGTCAAACAACTATCGTATCGCGGTTATTGCCGGAGACGGCATCGGCCGCGAGGTCGTGCCGGAAGGGATAGCGGTGCTCGAAGCCGCCGCGCGACGCTACGGCTTCGGGCTGGAATGGCGCGAATTCGACTGGAGCTGCGAAACCTATGCGAAAACCGGCCGCATGATGCCGGAAGACGGGCTCGACCAGCTGCGCCCGTTCGACTCGGTGTTTCTCGGCGCGGTCGGTTATCCCGGGGTGCCCGACCACATTTCGCTGTGGGGCTTGCTGATCCCGCTGCGACGCAATTTTCAGCAATATATCAATTTGCGCCCGGTGCGTCTGATGGCCGGCGTCGAGTCGCCGCTGAAAGGCCGCGCGCCGGGCGATATCGATTTCTACGTCGTGCGCGAGAACAACGAAGGCGAGTACTCGTCGATCGGCGGCCGTCTTTACGAGGGCACCGATCTCGAAATGGCGATGCAGCAGGCCGTATTCACGCGGCGCGGCTGCGACCGGGTCATGCGCTACGCGTTCGAGCTGGCCCGCACCCGCCGGAAGCACGTGACCTCGGCGACCAAGTCGAACGGCATAATCCACACGATGCCGTACTGGGACGAGCGGTTTGCGGCGATCGCCGCCGACTACCCCGACGTGCAGACCGACCAGTACCACATCGACATATTGACGGCGCATTTCGTGCGTCATCCGGACTGGTTCGACGTCGTCGTCGGCTCCAACCTGTTCGGCGACATCCTGTCCGATCTGGGTCCGGCCTGCGTCGGCTCGATCGGCATCGCGCCGTCCGCCAATATCAACCCCGAGCGCGACTATCCGTCGATGTTCGAGCCGGTGCACGGCTCGGCGCCCGACATCGCCGGGCGCGGTATCGCCAATCCGATCGGCCAGATCTGGTCCGGCGCGATGATGCTCGACCATTTCGGCGAGAGCGCGGCGGCGCAGGCCGTCGAGCGGGCGATCGCCGAGGTTCTCGCCGAGGGCGGCACCCGCACCCCCGATCTCGGCGGCAACGCCGGGACGAAGGATTTGGGCGCGGCGATCGCGGCGGCGATACGCTGAACCGGGTTCGCGGCCGAGCCGGTCGAGTTTGCCCCCGAGCACCTCGTCGGAATATTTAGCTTGTATTTATCCGAGGCCGGATTACAGCGTAGGAAATCCGGTTCCCGCAGGGGCGAAGAGCCGGGCCAAAAGCATACGGGGGACAATATCATGTATCGGCTAAAGGTGCTGGCGGCCGTTGCCGTCCTTTTGCTGCCCGCGTCTACCGCGATGGCCCAAAGCAAGGCCGCGAGGGCGACGATGCGCGCGTGCAAGCCCGACATCGCGCGGTTCTGCAGCCAGGTTCCGCCGGGCGGCGGCCGTATCAAGGCCTGTATGAAGGAAAATATCCACCAGCTCTCCGAGCCCTGCAAAGAGGCGCTTTTCCAGGCCTGGCTGCAGCACTGAGGCGAGGACCATCGCGGCGTTTCCCTGCGCCAACGGCGGCAGGGCGGGGCGCAACGCGGCCGGTCGTTACCCGTGCGTGCCGCGCGCGACCGGCCGCCGCTGCGAACAAATCTGAGTTGATGGACCGGTTCCACGGCCGCGGCAGTTAGTCACAATAACGGAATTGCCGTCACGACGGCGTTGCAAGCCGTTTGGCGCGCGCTACGTTCCGGCGCCCAAGAAAGCGGCATAGATTGCCCAGGAGTGAACATGGTCGGTTCGTTGGAACAAACGACGATGCGCAGGGTGTATCTGCGCATCCTGCCGTTCGCGGCGCTTACCTACTTCATGTGTTATCTCGATCGCATCAACGTCGGCTTCGCCGCGCTGACGATGAACAAGGATCTCGGTCTCGACGCCGCGACCTACGGCATGGCCGCCGGCATGTTTTTCTGGGGCTATGTCCTCGCCGAGGTGCCGAGCAACATCATCCTCGAAAAGGTCGGCGCGCGGATGTGGATCGCGCGCATCATGATCACCTGGGGCATCATTTCCGGGTCTACCGCGTTCTCGCGCGAGCTGGCGCCGCTGGTTACGGTGCCGCTCGAATTTCTCGGGATTATCTCGCACGAAACCGCGCTGGCGAACGGCGCGCACTACAGCTTCATGACGATCCGCTTCCTGCTGGGGCTGGCGGAAGCGGGTCTGTTCCCCGGTTTCGTCCTTTATTTCACCTATTGGTTCCCAGACGCCTACCGCGCCCGCATCAATTCGGGGTTCACCCTCGCCCTGCCGATCGCGGTCGCCAGCGGCGCGCCGGTTTCTACCGCGCTGCTCGGTCTCGACGGGCTGTGGGGTCTGCGCGGGTGGCAGGTGATGTACGTCGTCGAGGCGATCCCGACCGTACTGATCGGCATCGTCGCCTTCTTCTATCTGACCGACGCGCCAGCCAAGGCGCACTGGCTGACCGCGGAGCAGCGCTCATGGCTGGCCAATCGCATCCGCGGCGAGCACCGGCAGATCGAGGCGGCCCACGGGGTCGGCCTCTTGCGCTCGTTCTGGGACCCGAAAGTCATCGTCCTGGCATTGAACTATATCGGCATCGTCACCGCGAGCCTCGGGATGCTGCTGTTCCTGCCGACAATCATCAAGGAACTCGGCATCAGCAACATGCAGGTCGGCTGGGTCACCATGATCCCGTATATCTGCGGCGCGGTCGCGATGGTGTTCTGCGGCTGGTTGTCGGACCGGCTCGGCGAGCGGCGCTGGCTGCTGTTCTGGACCTGCGTGCTGTCGGCCCTCGGGCTGATCATCGCCGGGCTGACGATCGGGACGTGGTGGTCGGTGGTCGGGATGTCGATCGCGGCGGCCGGGTTCTACGGCACCAAGGGCCCGTTCTGGGCGATGCCGACCATGTTCCTGACCGGCGCGGCGGCAGCCTCCGGGATTGCCTGGATCAACTCGCTCGGCAATCTCGGCGGCTTCTTCGGACCCTCGATCGTCGGCTGGGCCAAGACGATCAGCGGCAGCTATGCCGGCGGTCTCTACGCGCTCGCCGCCTTCGCGATCATGTCCGCGATCATCTCGCTGTTCTGGCTGCGTATTCCGAAAGCGGTCGTGGTCAGCGAGGAGCCGGGGGTTGTCCCGGCGCAATAATCCTCGCGTCAGGCGGCCGGAGCCGGGTCGCGCTCCGGCCGCGTGACGATCGTCCAGCGCATTTGCACTCGGCGGGGTCCTCGTCCCAGCCGCGCTCGCGGCCGCGTTGGCGCGGGCCGGTCGCCCCGGCGTCGGTGCCTCCGTGTTCCCGGGCGGCGAGAACTCGAAACCGGCACAGCGCGCGGCCGTGACGTCCGGAGGTGTTTGGTGCAGGATCGCCGTCGCATGCGTCGCCGCGGGATGCGCCGAGTGCCGCGAACGAGCGTTATGCGGGGGAACAGGTCAGGAGGTCGTATTTATCGTTATGAAGACAATGCGTGTGGCGTTGAGCTCGGCGGCGTTCGCGCTGTTGACCGCTGCATCCGGCAGCTTCGCTCAGGAGAAGGCAGGCGACGCGATCGATTGCTCCGCGTTTCACAAGGAGAAGTACGGCTACATGGTCACCAAGACGACGCGGATCGCGACGCCGCCGCTGGATGTGACCGTGCCGAAGGGAATGCCGATCCGCCGCGGCAAGAAAGCAGCGTCGGTGCAAGGCAAGGATCTGGCGGGCGTGATCGACAAGAACTGCGCCGGCTGAGGCCGGGTCGATAAAGCTCGCGCGCGATCGTTAGAGTTTGCCGACGGCTGAACCGGCGCTAAGCTGCGACACGGCTTCCCGGAGGAAACAGCCATGACCGCGATGATCGACATGCATGCCCATTGGCGGCCCGCCGAGGTCGCCGACGCGTTGCGCGCCCGCGCGCGCGAGCCGCGCATTCTGCGCAACCCGGACGGCGTCGAGGTGCTGAAAGCGCCGCGGATGGGCGAACAGCCGCTCGCCGAGGCGTTCGACAATGTCGATTTCCATCTCGCGCGGATGGACCGCCAGGGGGTGGAAACCAGCGTTCTGTCGCTGCTCGGCTCGTTCTGCTGGGTCGAATCGCAGCCGCCGGAAGAATCGGTCGGGCTGTGCCGCAGCGTCAATGACGGGCTCTCCGCGATTTGCGCGAAGCACCCCGGACGCTTCACCGCCTTCGCCGCGCTGCCGCTGACGGATATGAGCGCGGCGGTCGCCGAATTCGAGCGGGCGCACGCGCTGCCCGGCGTGATCGGGGCGCAGCTGCCGGGCAATTACC
>JBFXDF010000041.1:0-21858 GCA_050181375.1 Alphaproteobacteria bacterium | reverse complement strand
GTTCATCTTGTCGTCCGCCTCGCAGCCGAAGAAATACGGCGTCACGAACAGGTCGATCCAATCCTGTTTCTTTGTGATGTCGCAGGCCGCGTAATCGTCGAGCGCCGGGACGCCGCCGGTCAGCGAATCCTCCTCCTTCATCGGCCAGCCATCGCGCCTGTCGAGTTCGGCGGCAATCTCCTCGTAGCCGTATTTGTCGACCATCTGGCGCAAGAGTTTCCGGTCGAGCTTTTCGGGGTTCATGTAGGCGATCCCCTTGGCGCCGCGCCGCTCCCAATGCTCGATCAGGTCGGCGAACAACTGGCAGCCCCAGCCGACGCCGCCCTCGAGAAAGCCGAAGCGCAGATCCGGGAAGCGTCTGGTGACCCCGCCGAGGAACAGTCCCTTGGCGACCGCGTGCCCGGCCGCCGCGAAATGGCCGATATGGTTGAAGGTGAAATTGCTCGGATTGTTGCGCAATCCGAAGCCGCGGCCGCCGGTGTGGAAGGTCGGCGCGACGCCGAGTTCGCGGCATTTCTCCCAGACCGGGTCGTAGTCGTGATCGCTGTCGAGGCCGAACTGGTCATACAGCACCGCGTGGCGCGCCACCTGCGGGTCGAGGCCCTTCGCGGCGGCGAGCGGACGCGCGACGCTGCTGCCGAACATGCCGACCTTCGAGCCGAGCTGCTTGACGCAGAATTCGAGTTCGGCGATCGCCTCCTCGGGGGTGTGCATCGGGATGACGGCAGCCGGGGTCAGCCGATCCGAGAGTTTCGCGAAATATTCCGAGGTGACGATGTTGAAGCCGTGAATGACGGCGCGGCGGGTCTCGCCGTCCGCGATGCGCGGGATGCCGAGGCCGGCGGTCGGGTAGACGATGCCGAAATCGATGCCCAATTCGTCGAGCCGGTCATACAGCATCTTGGGCAGCATCGCCGTGGCGCGGTCGAGCGTATTGGTCGATTGCCTTCCCCAATAGCCCTCCATCGCGGTGCCGCGCGCCTTGCGCTCGGCGATCGAGAGCGAAAGCGCGTCGGGGATGCGGCGCTGCGACGCGATAAACCCGTCGGCGCCCTTGTCACCGACGACCTTGCGCATCCGCTCGGCGAACACCGGCGTGTATTCGATCCAGTGCCCGTCGCCGTCGATCACCGGATGCGACAGCTTGGCGTGAATTTGTTCGGGGGTACCGTGAGCGCTCATCGAGATCCTCCCAGAAAGCGGTGGGTCTGCGCCGCCTTCACCACCGCAAGGCTACGAGCGAGCCGGTCGCAAGTCAAATGACCGACACGGTTTGTTGAACCGGGCGAGTTCCGGCGTCAGTGGCCCGCGAGGTTGCCAAGCAACAGGCTGCCGTATGGCGCATAGGCCGCTTGGCGGTTCGCGGCATGATGGGTCAGGATCGTCATCACGTCGCGTCTGATCTCCTGCAACGGGTCGGTGTCGTAGACCCAGCGCGCGCCGCACAATTCGCACAGCCGCTCCAACGCCCAGCCGACCTGGTGCTGCGCCCAGACCATGTCGCGCCGCATCCGTAGCGCCTCGGTCGGAGCGATACGGCGGCCGGTGTCGACCTCGGCGGTGGTCAGGTCGCGTCCGTGATGCAGCAGCGTCGTCGCGGCGTCGATCGCCGCCGCGGCCTCGCCGAGATTCATCTGCACGACCTCCGACTCGGCAAGCTTTGTCACGCCGCGCGACAGCCGGCCCGGCAATGCCCGGCACACCACATCGAGCGCCCGGCCGCCGAGCGCGATGCATACGGTCGGCAGCGAAAACGACACGAGATAGCCGCGCGGTGCCCGCAATACCGGGTAGTCGGGATGGACATCGGCGCCGGGCGGCGTGCCGGCGAACAGGTCGGCCACCATCACGCAACGGTGCTCCGGCACGAACACGTCGCGCAGCACCAGCGACTTGCTGCCGGTGCCGGCCAGCCCGAGCACCTGCCAGTCATCGACGATCTCGGTCTCGGCGAGCGGCACCAAGAGATAGGCGATGTGCCGCGGGTCGCCCATCTCTCCGAGAAACGCGCCGAGGATGGCCCATTGCGCGTAGTCGCAGCCGCTCGAAAACGTGTAGCGGCCGCTCAGGCGCCAGCCGCCGGTCGCGACGCGCTCGGCTTTGGCGCGCGGCGCCAGCGACGACGAGGCGACCGCCAGCTCGTCGTCACCCCACACGTCGATCTGCGCCCGCTCCGGATATTGCGCCAGAATCCACTGGTGCTCGGCCAATACCGCGTAGATCCAGCCCGACGAGGCGCAGCCCCAGCTCAGCTCCTCGGCGATGCGGGAGAACAGGCTGAACCGTCCCTGCATGCCGCCAAAGCGGCGCGGCTGCAGTATCCGCAGAATGCCGGTGTCGTGATACTCGGCGATCGTTGCCGGCGGCAGCCGGCGCGCGGCGGTCGCGTCCGCGGCGCGTTCGGCGAGGCGCGGGATCAGTCGGCGGGCGCGTTCCAGCAGATCGCGCTCCGCCTCCGGCAGGAGGCTGTCGTCGCCCGACCGGGATGCGCGGCCGTTTTCCGTCATCGCGGTTCCCTCGTTCTCGCAAGCATCGAGCCGTGCGGCGGCTTCGCCGCTACCGCCGCGCCGGACATCATGTATAAGTAGCGCAACAGCCGCCAGCCCGGCGACGGGCGGTCCCGCCGCGCCGCGACTTGCGTTCGGAATGGCGGGAACCCGGTCTCGCCGGGACGACAACGGAGTGGGATTTGATGAGCAAGGCTCTCGAAGGGGTCCGCATTCTCGACATGGGGCACGTCCAGGCGGCGCCGACCGCAACGCAGCTTTTGGCGTGGATGGGCGCCGATGTGATCAAGGTCGAAATGCCGGGACGCGGGGACATAACGCGCGGGCAGTTGCGCGACGTGAAGGGCGCCGACAGCCTCTATTTCACGATGCTGAACTCGAACAAGCGCAGCATCACGCTCAACCTGAAATCTCCGGGCGGCAAGAAGATCCTCGAAGACATGATCCGGCAATGCGATGTCATGGTCGAGAATTTTGGCCCGGGCGTACTCGACCGGCAGGGTTTTACCTGGGAGCGGATACAGCAGATCAATCCGCGCATTATTTACGCCTCGATCAAGGGCTTCGGCCCGGGCCGCTACGCCGACTTCAAGGCCTATGAGAACGTCGCGCAATGCATGGGCGGGGCGGCCAGCACGACCGGCTGGGAGGACGGTCCGCCGACCGTGACCGGTGCGCAGATCGGCGACAGCGGCACCGGCGTGCATCTCGTCGCGGGCATTCTCGGCGCGTTGTTCCAGCGCGAGCGCACCGGCCGGGGCCAGCGCGTGCAGGTTGCGATGACCGACTCGGTGCTGAATTTGTGTCGCGTCAAGATGCGCGACCAGCAACGCCTCGCGCATGGCCCGCTGCTTGAATACCCGACCAAGGAATTCGGCGACACCGTGCCGCGCGCCGGTAATGCCTCGGGCGGCGGCCAGCCTGGCGCGGCGCTGCGCTGCGCCCCGGGCGGCCCCAATGATTATGTCTACGTCATCATCCAGCCGCCGTGCTGGAAGCCGCTGATGGAGCTTGCCGGTCGCCCGGAGCTTATTACCGACCCCGATTTCGCGACGCCCGAGGCCCGGCTGCCGCGCATACCGGAATGCTTCTCGATCATCGAGAAATGGACGCTGACCAAGAGCAAATGGGAGGTCATGGCGGCGCTCAACGAGGTCGACGTGCCGTGCGGCCCGATCCTGTCGATGAAGGACATCTATGAGGATCAAGACTTGTACGAGCGCGGCATGCTGGTCGAGATCGACCATCCCGAGCGCGGCCGTTACGTCCAGGTCGGCATGCCGATCCAGCTGTCCGACTCGCCGGCCGAGGTGAAACGCTCGCCGCTTCTGGGCGAACACACCGACGAGGTGCTCTGCTGGCTCGGCTACGGCGAGGCCGACATCAAGAAGCTGCACGAGGACGGCGCGTTTTTTTTTTTCGCCCCCTCACCCCCCCGGGGTAGTGGGTTGGGGTGTGGGGCGGACACCGCACCACCGCTGGGTGACCCTCACCCTCCCACCCTGCGGGGTGGGCCCCTCCCTCTCCCGCATTGCGGGAGAAGGGTATTCGAGGAAGGATATGCGTTCCCATACAGAACATGACCGCCGCATCCATCCCGGCTCCGGGCGGCGGCGGGGTCCGACGGCGCCGAAAGGCCGGCAGGTCGACCCCGCCGCGCTCGCCGAGGTGCAGCAACTGCTCGGCGATCGCGAGCGGCGCCGCGACCTCCTGATCGAGCATCTGCACCTGTTGCAGGACGAATACGGCTGCTTGCACGCGAGGCATCTGGTCGCCCTGGCCGAGGAGATGCGGCTGCCGCTCGCCGAGGTTTACGAGGTCGCCTCGTTCTACGCCCATTTCGACATCGTGATGGACGGCGAGACGCCGCCTCCGCCGGTCACGGTACGGGTGTGCGACAGCCTGACCTGCGCGCTGTACGGCGGCGAGGCGCTGCTCGGTGACTTGCGCGACCGGTTCGGCGACGGGGTGCGCGTCGTCAGGGCGCCGTGCATGGGGGGCTGCGACAAGGCCCCGGTCGTCGCGATCGGCCACGCGCTGCACGAGCACGCCACGGCTGACAGCGTCGCCGAAGCCATCGCTTCCGGGCACACGCATCCGCATATTCCGGCCTATCCCGACCTCGACCGTTATCGCGCCAACGGCGGCTATGCGCTGCTGAAAGGCTTTCTGAGCGGCACGAGGCCGGTCGACGATCTGATGGAGCGGATGGAAAAATCGGGTCTGCGCGGTCTCGGCGGCGCCGGCTTTCCGACCGAGCTGAAATGGCGTCTCGTCCGGCGCGAACCGGGGCCGCGGCTGATGGCGGTCAACGCCGACGAGGGCGAACCCGGCACGTTCAAGGACCGCTATTATCTCGAAACCGATCCGCACCGCTTTATCGAGGGCATGCTGATCGCCGCCTGGGCGATCGAGGCCACCGACGTTTACATTTACCTGCGCGATGAATACCCGCAATGCCGCGCGATCCTGACCGTCGAGATCATGGCGGCCGAGGCGGCGGGTCTGGCATCGCACACAAAGATTCATCTCAGACGCGGCGCCGGCGCCTATATCTGCGGCGAGGAATCGGCAATGCTCGAATCGATCGAGGGGCGCCGCGGTCTGCCGCGTCACAAACCGCCCTATCCGACCCAGGTCGGGCTGTTCGGCCGTCCGACCCTGATCAACAACGTCGAGACGCTGTTCTGGGTGCGCGACATCGTCGAGAAGGGGCCGGACTGGTTCAAGAGCCACGGGCGCCGCGAGCGCACCGGGCTGCGCAGCTTCTCGGTCTCGGGCCGCGTCAAAAACCCCGGCGTCAAGCTCGCCCCGGCCGGGATCACCGCGCGCGAGCTGATCGACCAATATTGCGGCGGCATGGCGGCGGGCCATGTTTTCAAGGGCTACCTGCCCGGCGGCGCCTCGGGCGGCATATTGCCGGCCTCGAAAGCCGACATCCCGCTCGATTTCGGCACGCTCGAGGCCGAGGGCTGCTTTATCGGCTCGGCCGCGGTCGTCGTGCTGTCCGACAAGGACAATATGAAGGACGTGGCGCTGAACCTGCTGCGCTTCTTCGAGGACGAAAGCTGCGGCCAGTGTACGCCGTGCCGCGTCGGCACCGAGAAGGCGGTCATGCTGATGACCCGGCCGCGCTGGGACGAAACCCTGCTCGAAGACCTGCGGTTGGTGATGGGCGACGCCTCGATCTGCGGCCTGGGCCAGGCGGCGATGAACCCGGTCAGGCAGGTGCTGAAGCACTTCCGCGAGGATCTATGACCACCGAGGAACTGGCCGCGATCCCGGCCGACCCGCCACTCACCGACGAGTTGGTCTGCGACGATGTTGTCGAGATGGCCAATCTGACGAGCGCCCAGACCGGGGTTCCGGGCACGATCTTCATCTCGACCGCAATGGGGTCGCACGGTCCGCGGGTAAAGTATTTTGTGCAGCCCGGCCGTACACAGCCCAGCTTTTCGGTGTCGATCGGCGATGCGCCGGTGGTTGTCGCCAACAGCCTGCCGACCCGCACCGTTCGCCAGATTTCGCCTCAGGTAATCGAATGGGTGGGGAGGAATCGAGACGACCTGCTGGATTTCTGGAACAACGGCGATACCTGGACGCAGCCGGAGGTCAACGCCTTCATCCAGCGGCTTCGCCGCGTCTGAGAGATTATCGATATGACCGATCCAATCCGCTTCACGCTCGACGGGACCGAGGTCGAGGCCGCGCCGGGCGAGACCATCTGGCAGGTGGCGAACCGGCTCGGAATCGAGATCCCGCATCTGTGCTGGCTGCCGAAGCCGGGCTATCGCGCCGACGGCAATTGCCGCGCCTGCATGGTCGAGGTCGACGGCGAGCGCGTGCTGGCCGCGTCGTGCATCCGCCGCCCGGCCCCCGGCATGAAAGTGCAAAGCGCCAGCAACCGCGCCAAGGCGTCGCGAAAACTCGTCTTTGAGCTGCTGACCGCCGATCAGCCCGACCGCACCGCCGCGCACGAGCCGGATTCGCGCTTCTGGCTGTGGGCCGACCGGGTCGAGGTCGAAGACAGCCGCTTTCCACGGCGCAATTCTCCCGCCCCCGACCGCAGCCATCCGGCGATGGCGGTGCAGCTCGACGCCTGCATCCAGTGCACGCTGTGCGTGCGCGCCTGCCGCGAGGTGCAGGTCAACGACGTGATCGGCATGGCCGGGCGCGGCCACGGCGAAAAGATCGTATTCGATTTCGACGATCCGATGGGGCAATCGACCTGCGTCGCCTGCGGCGAGTGCGTCCAGGCCTGTCCGACCGGGGCGCTGATGCCGGCGAGCCTGGTGGACGAGAACGGCGTTTATGCGAACGCGCCGGAGCGCCATGTCGAGAGCGTGTGCCCCTATTGCGGCGTCGGCTGCCAGCTGATCTACCACATCAAGGACGACCGCATCGTCGCGGTCGACGGCAAGGACGGGCCGGCCAACCGCAACCGCCTGTGCGTCAAGGGCCGCTTCGGGTTCGACTACATCCATCATTCGGATCGGCTGACCGAGCCGCTGATCCGCAAGGACGGCGTTTCAAAGCACGACACCAACATCGACCCGGCCAATCCGTATACGCATTTCCGCACGGCCACCTGGGAAGAGGCGCTCGACCGCGCCGCCGCCGGTCTCGCACATATCCGCGATCGGGACGGGGGCAGGGCGTTGGCCGGGTTCGGCTCGGCCAAGGGGTCGAACGAGGAGGCCTACCTGTTCCAGAAGCTGGTGCGCACCGGGTTCGGGTCGAACAACGTCGATCACTGCACGCGGCTGTGCCACGCCTCGTCGGTTGCGGCGCTGATGGCGGGGATCGGCTCCGGCGCGGTGACGGCGCCGTTCACCGCGGCGGCCGACGCCGAGGTCATCATCATCATCGGTGCGCGGCCGACCGAGAACCACCCGGTTGCCGCGACCTTCTTCAAGCAGGCCGCGAAGCGCGGCGCCAAGCTCTACGTGATGGACCCGCGCAGCCAGCTCATGGCGCGCTACGCGACCAAGATGCTGCAATTCACGCCGGGCCGCGACGTCGCGATGCTGAACGCGCTGATCCACACGATCGTCGAGGAAGGCCTGACCGATCGGCAGTACATCCAGGCCCACACCGAAGATTACGACAAGCTGCGCGAGCATATCCGCGACTACAGTCCGGAAAAAATGGCGCCGATCTGCGGCATCGACGCGGCGACGCTGCGCGAGGTCGCGCGCAATTACGCCCGCGCCCGCGCCGCGATCATCTTCTGGGGGATGGGCGTCTCGCAGCACACCCACGGCACCGACAACGCGCGCTGCCTGATCGCGTTATCGATGATCACCGGGCAGGTCGGCCGGCCCGGCACCGGGCTGCATCCGCTGCGCGGCCAGAACAACGTGCAGGGCGCCTCCGACGCCGGCCTCATCCCGATGGTCTTTCCCGACTACCAGTCGGTCGAGGACCCGGATATTCGCGCCAAGTTCGAGGGCCTCTGGCAGACCAGCCTCGACCCACGGCGCGGTCTGACGGTGGTCGAGATCATGGACGCGATCCATGCCGGGCAGATCAGGGGCATGTACATCATGGGCGAAAACCCGGCGATGTCCGACCCCGACCTGACGCACGCGCGCGAGGCGCTGGCGCATCTCGAACATCTGGTCGTGCAGGATTTGTTCCTGACCGAGACCGCGAAATACGCCGATGTGATCCTGCCGGCCTCGGCCTGGCCGGAAAAGGACGGCACGGTCACGAATACCAACCGGCAGGTGCAGATGGGCCGCACCGCGCTGCCGATGCCCGGCGACGCGCGCCAGGATTGGTGGATCATTCAGGAGATCGCGCGCCGCATCGGCCTGGACTGGTCCTATACGCACCCGAGGGACGTGTTCGCCGAGATGAAATTGGCGATGCCGTCGCTCGACAACATCACCTGGGAGCGCTTAACGCGGGAGCACTCGGTCACCTACCCGTGCGACGCCGAGGACCAGCCGGGCAACGAGATCGTGTTCGGCTCGGGTTTTCCGACCGCGTCCGGGCGCGCCAGACTGGTCCCGGCCGAGATCATTCCGCCGGCCGAGGAGCCGGACGACGAATACCCGCTGGTGCTGACCACCGGACGGCAGCTCGAGCACTGGCACACCGGCGCGATGACGCGGCGCGCCTCGGTGCTCGACGAAATCGAACCGGAGGCCGTCGCGAGCCTCGCGCCGGCCGAACTGCGCCGGCTTGCTATTCGCGCCGGCGACAAGGTGCGGGTCACGACGCGGCGCGGCGCGATCGAACTGACGGCCCGCGCCGACAGCGCGGTCGCCCCCGGCATGGTCTTCATCCCGTTCTGCTACGCCGAGGCGGCCGCGAATATTCTGACGAACCCGCAGCTCGACCCGTTCGGCAAAATCCCGGAGTTCAAATTCTGCGCCGCCCGCGTCGAACCCGCCGCCACCCGCGCCGCCGCGGCGGAGTAGGAGCGATCTCTTGCCCGATGACCGGTGATCCCGCGAAATCAGAAGAGAACCCACTTCGACCTCGTCACACCGGCGAAGGCCGGTGTCCACGGTAGACCCTCTGGTTTTCGTGAGGACCACGGAGCGCGATTTAACCGGGACCCAAGCCAGATATAAATCGGTCCAGTGGAGGTTTTCCCGCTCGATCAGATTGATCTTCCAGTCACGCTTCCATTCTTTTATCTGCTTTTCCCGGCGGATCGCGGCTTCTGCGCTATCGTGAAGGCTCGTACCAGACAAGTCGATCCACGCTGTAGCGTGCAGTGAAGCCAGGGAGAACTTTAGCTTTATGCTCCCACACCCGTCTGACGAGATCCGCGGTAACTCCGACATACAACGTTCCTCGGACTCCACTCGCCAACAAATAGACGAAAAAAGACTTCCGAGCGGGCATTCGACGCACCTGCGGCCACCTCACGCCATAATACCAAAGACTGGTAAACGGCTGACGTGGATACCGGCCTTCGCCGGTATGACGATGTTGCTGGGGGCGTGCGCGGCAGCGCCGGAGCCGGCGCAGCCCTACACGTGCCTGTTGCCGGCGGAGAAGCGCATGCTGGTTGCCGAGGTGTTTTTCGGGCGCGACATTCCGGGGCGGGCGCAGCTGAGCGAGGCCGAATGGGGCACCTTCGCCGCCGACACGATCACCGCGAATTTTCCGGACGGGTTTACCGTGTTCGACGGCGAGGGGCAGTGGCGCAACCCGGCAACCGGAGCAATCGCCCGTCAGCCGACAAAGGTGCTGCTCGTCGCCGTCCCGCGCCACCCCGACCTCGCCGGTCGGCTCGGGGCGGTCATCGACGCCTATAAGGCGCGCTTCGGTCAGCAATCGGTCGGGGTCATCACGCGCGATTCCTGCGCCGCGTTTTGACTCCGAACTCGGCCGTTTTGGCGGAATGCGCGCTACGCGCTTATCCGCCCTACCTGATTTAGGCGGTTGTGTCGTAGGGCGGAAAAGCGAAGCGCATTCCGCCATTTCCCATCACGCCGTCGCGGCGGCAGGGGCCGGTATCCGGCGCGGCAGCAGCGAAACCGCAATGAAGATCACGAAGGCGGTCACCGCGAGCAGGCGGAACAGCGTGTCGAACCCCCATCCCTCGTAGACCAACGCGATCAGCGGCAGCGCGGCGGCGAGCGCGGTGAAGCTGACCACGTAGCGGATCGCGTAAACCCGCGCGCGCGCCTCGCCCTGCGCCATCTTGCCGATCATGTAGTCGTTGATCGGGATCTGGCCGAACGCGCCAAGCATAAAACCCAATGAGACCGCCAGCGCGGCCCAGTTCTGCACCGCCGGCATCGCCGCGAAAAACACGACCTGGATCGCCGCCGCCGTCATGAACACCGGGCGCGGCCCGTAGCGGTCGAGCAGGCTGCCGACGACGAGCTGCGCCATCGAGGCGACCGCGAACACGACAAAGGCCAGCGAGCCGATCACGGTCGCGAGATCGGCCTGGCCTCCAAGCGCGCCGGCGAGGCTCGTTCCGACACTCTGCAGCCGCTCGGCGAAGATCTTCGGCAGCGCGAATGTCGTCGATTGGAACACGATGCTCGAAATCGCCGTCGTCACAAACACGATCACCGACACGCGCAACAACACGCCGGTCAGACTCGGACGCATGCCCGCCGCGGCGACCGCGGCCGTTGCCGTTTTCGGCTTGCCGTGGTCGGCCGCGATCTCGCGCCGCCGCAGCGCGGCGTAAGCGACCCCGACCAGGATCGCGAACGCGCCCGGCACGATAAAGGCAATGCGCCAGCCGCCATGATCGATCAGATAGCCGGCGACCAGCGCCGCGCTGGCGACACCGAGATTGCCCCAGACGCCGTTCACGGCGATGCGCATCCCGGTATTTTTCCACTTGGCCACGACGATCGCGAGGCCGACCGGATGGTAGATCGCGGCGAACACGCCGATCGCGAACAACCCGATGCCGATTTGCAGCGGCGTCTGGGACAGGCCGGTCAGGATCGATGCCGCCCCAATACCGCAGAAAAAGGCGACCATCATGCCCTCGCGGCTCCATTTGTCGGCGATCCAGCCGGCCGGATAGGCGAACACGCCGAACGCGAAAAAGCCGGGCGTCGCGTACTTCAAAAGATCGGCGTAGCTCATGCCCCACTCGCGGGTCAGCGCGAGCGCCGCGACGGTGGCGAAGAGCAACGTGAACATGTGGTCGAGAAAATGCCCGACATTCAGCAGCAGAAAATGCAGGCGGTCGCGGTCTGGCATGGGCGCTTGCTCCACCGGTCACCCTGATGCGCTCGGCGCATAATGTCTCTGTCCGGACGCCGATGTCTTGCCAATAATCGTCGAATTTCGGACATTCGGGGTCATGGCGACATCGTCATTGCGCGCGGTACCGCTGTCCCGCAGCACGGACCCCGATGATTACCAAAAGGTGCCGCGCGCCGTCGCCGCGATGGCGAAGGGCTTCCCGTCCGGGTTTGAAATCGCCGCGCACAGCCATGACCGCGGCCAATTGCTCTACGCCATTACCGGCGTCATGCGCGTCCAGAGCAATACGGAAGCCTGGATCGTGCCGCCCGACCGCGCGGTTTTCGTGCCGGCCGGCACCACGCACACGGTCGGGATTCGCGGCGATCTGGAGATGCGGACCCTGTACATCGCCGCCGGCGCGCCGGGTTTGCCGCCGCGGCCTTCGGTCCTCGAGGTATCCGACCTGTTGAGGTCGCTGGTTCTGGCGATGCTGGAAGAGCCGGTCCTTTACGACGAGCACGGGCGCGGCGGGTTGATCGCCCGCCTGATCCTGCTGGAGTTGGCGGCGGCTCGCCGCCTTCCGCTGATGGTCCCGATGCCGAGCGATCCGCGTCTCCGGCGGCTCTGCAACGAGTTGCTCGCCGCGCCGGAAAGCGTCGCGAGCCTCGACGACTGGGCGTCACGGGCCGGAATGTCGAGCCGCACCCTGGCGCGGCTGTTCAATCGACAGCTGAATATGGGTTTTGCCGCCTGGCGTCAGCGCGCGCGGTTCCACAATGCGGTCGAGGCGCTGGCGGCCGGCCAGCCGATCGCGCGGGTGGCGCGCGCCAACGGATACCGCAGCGCCAGTGCCTTCTCGGGCGCGTTCCGCAATGTGATGGGCGTATCGCCGTCGCAGATCAAAACCGCCCGATGAGGCAGCCGTACCGCATCCGAGGGGTGCAAGGGCTCGGCGGTTTTGCAAAAATGGCACGGTTCTCTTGGTATCAGGCGGGTCATGTCGCTTCCATCGGGTCTTTGTCTGGTAACGGGGGCTACCGGGTTTGTCGGCTCGGCGGTCGCGCGCGCTCTGGTCCGGAGCGGGCAGAAGGTGCGCGTGCTGGCTCGGCCGAACAACGATCGGCGCAATCTGCAAGGCTTGCCGGTCGAGATCGCCGAAGGCTCGCTCGAGGACGCGAAATCCCTGAAACAGGCGGTGGCGGGCTGCCGATACCTGTTTCATGTCGCGGCCGATTACCGGCTGTGGGTGCCGGACCCGGCCGCGATGCATCGCGTCAACGTGGCGGGGACCCGCGAATTGATGCTCGCCGCGCAGGAAGCCGGGGTCGAACGGATCGTCTACACCAGCAGCGTCGCGGTGCTCGGGATCGTGAAGGGCGGGGTCGCCGACGAGGAGACGCCGAGCCGGGCCGCCGAGATGATCGGTCCCTACAAGCTGTCGAAATTCGCGGCCGAGGCGGCGGTCCGCGAGCTTGTCGAAACCCGCGGTCTGCCGGCGGTCATCGTCAACCCCTCGACGCCGATCGGCCCCGGCGACATCAAGCCGACCCCGACCGGGCGGGTGATCCTACAGGCGGCGCGCGGCCGCATGCCCGGGTTTGTCGATACCGGGCTCAATGTCGCGCATGTCGATGACGTCGCCGTCGGCCATCTGCTGGCGGCGCGCAGCGGCAAAATCGGCCGGCGCTACGTTCTCGGCGGCGACAATATGAACCTGGCGGAGATCCTCGGCGAGGTCGCGCAGGTCACCGGCCGGCGTCCGCCGAAGCTGCGGTTCCCGCATCTGGCCGTGCTGCCTTTGGCGGCCGGCGCCGAGGCGGTGGCGCGGTTGACCCGGCGCGAGCCGTTTGTCACCGTGGATGGCGTGAGAATGGCGCGGAAAAAGATGTTCTTCAGCTCGGCGCGGGCGATCGACGAGTTGGGATACGCGGCGCGGCCGGCGCGCTATGCGATCGCCGACGCCGTCGCGTGGTTCAAGGCGAACGGCTATATGCGATGAGCACCGCGGCTCCCGGCGCCGCCTTTGCGGCAAAGACGGTCGAGGCGCCATCCGGCAAGGGGCGCGGCGACGAAAATTTCCCGGTCGGCTCGTGGCTGATCCGCCGCGATCTGCGGGTGCATGTCCACGCTTTTTATCGTTTCGCGCGCAACGCCGACGATATCGCCGACAGCCCGATCCTGTCGGCGGATGAGAAAATCCGGCGGCTCGACCGCATGGGTGCGATCCTGGATGGCGATCCCGGCTCCGATTCGCCGGCCGCCGTCACGATGCGCGCCAGCCTCGCCGAGACCGGGGTCACTGCGCAGCATTGCCATGACGTGCTGCGCGCGTTCCGCCAGGACGCGGTAAAGCTGCGCTACCGCGACTGGGACGATCTGATGGACTACTGCCGCTACTCGGCTTCGCCGGTCGGCCGGCAGCTGCTCGATCTGCACGGCGAGGGAAGGCACACCTGGCCGGCCTCGGACGCGCTGTGCAATGCGTTGCAGGTGCTGAACCATTTGCAGGATTGCGCCGCCGACTACCGCGATCTCGATCGCGTCTATATTCCGCTGAGCGATCTTTCGGCCGAAGGCAGCACGGTTGCGGCGCTCGCCGCAGCGTCCGCCAGCCCTCCGCTGCGCCGCGTTCTCGACCGCCTGCTCGACAACACAGAGGCGCTTATCGCGACCGCCTCGGGCCTGCCGCCCGCCGTCGCGTCGCGCGGATTGCGCTGGGAATCGGCCGTCATCGTAGCGCTCGCCGGAAGGCTGGCGCGCCGGCTGCGCCGCGGCGATCCGCTCGCCGGCCGGGTGGCGTTGTCGAAGGGCGATTTCGCGGCATCGTTCCTGACCGGCGTGTTCGCTCGCCGGTGATGACCCAAACGGTATCGGATGGCGTCGGGGCGATCTCCGACGAGGCGGCGTTGCGCGAGGCGATTCGCCGCCGGGTTGAAGCCGCGGGGACATCGTTCTATTGGGCGATGCGGCTTCTGCCGAGGGAACGGCGCGAGGCCATGTACGCGATCTACGCGTTCTGCCGCGAGGTGGACGACATCGCGGACGACGCGGATGCCGCGCCCGAGCAGAAGGCGGCGGCGCTGCGAGATTGGCGCGGTGAAATCGACGCGCTGTACGCGGACCGCCCGCCGCGCAACCTTGTCGCGCGCGCCCTGCGCCATCCTGTCATACGTTATAGCCTGCGACGCGAGGACTTCGGCGCCGTTATCGACGGTATGGAGATGGACGCCGCCGAGAATATCCGCGCGCCCGACATGGCGACACTCGACCTGTATTGCGGGCGCGTGGCGGCCGCGGTCGGGCATTTGTCGGTGCATGTGTTCGGCGATCCAAGCCCCGACGCGCACGCCGTCGCCGATTCGCTGGGCCGCGCGCTGCAGCTGACCAATATCCTGCGCGATCTCGACGAGGACGCCCGGCGCGGCCGGCTTTATCTGCCGCGCGAAATCCTCGAACGGCACGGCATCCGTACGCTCGATCCGCTGGAGGTCCTGCGGCATCCGGCGCTGCCGGCGGCGTGCCGCGACCTCGCGTCGATCGCGCGAGGCCATTTCGACGAGGCCGGACGGGCGATGGCGCGCTGCTCGCGGCGCGCGATGCGGCCGGCCGCGACGATGGGGGCGTTCTATCGCGCGATGCTCGAAGCGCTGGTTCGCTCGGAATGGCGCGACCCAAGCCGGCGGGTGAGCCTGTCGAAGCGGCAGAAGCTGTGGCTGGTGCTGCGCCACGGAATTCTATGACGGCGCGATCGCGGTCCGGCGGTCATCGGATCGACAGCGCGGCCGGCGGCAAGGTGCATGTCGTCGGGGCCGGGCTGGCCGGGCTTGCCGCCGCCGTCACGCTCGCCGGCGATGGGCGCGCGGTCGTATTGTACGAATCCGGGACGCATGCCGGCGGGCGCTGCCGGTCGTTCCACGATGCCGAACTCGGCGTCCGCATCGACAACGGCAACCATCTGCTGCTTTCCGGCAATCGGGCCTCGCTCTCGTATGTCGAGCGGATCGGCGCGCTCGACACGTTCGACCGGACGGCCGAGGCATCGATCCCGTTTATCGACCTCGCCGACGGCACGCGGTGGGAGGTGCGGCCGTCGCGCGGCCCTGTGCCGTGGTGGATCTTGCGCACCTCGCGGCGCGTGCCGGGGACGCGGCCGCGCGACTACCTCGCGGCGCGGCGCCTTGGACGCGCGGCCTCCGGCGACACGGTCGCGGCGATCCTGGACCGTGACACGACGCTGTTCCGCCGGCTGTGGCAGCCGCTCGTGGTCGCCGCGCTCAATACCGCCGCCGATCAGGCCTCGGCCGTCCTGTTCTCGCGCATTGTCGCCGAGACGCTCGGTCGCGGCGCCGCCGCGTGCCGGCCGATGCTGCCGCGCGACGGGTTGTCCGAAAGCCTCGTCGATCCCGCGCTGGAGTACCTGACTCGCCACGGCGGGGAAATCCGGTTTGGCAGCCGGCTAAAGGCGCTCGACATTGCCGCCGGCCGCGTCGCCGCGCTGCGATTTGACGATGCCTGCGTCGCGGTGCCATTGCCCGAGCAGGTCGTGCTTGCCGTGCCGGCGCATATCGCGGCGCGGATCGTGCCGGGTCTCGTGGTCCCCGACGACTACGCGCCGATCGTCAACGCGCATTTTCGCTATGACGCACCGGCGGGATCGCCGCCGTTTGTCGGGATTATTGGCGGCGTTGCCGAATGGGTGTTTCGCAAGCGTTCCATCCTTTCGGTGACGGTCAGCGCGGCCGACCGTCTGGTCGGGATGCCGGCGGACGAGCTGAGGGATTTGTTGTGGCGCGACGTGGCGCGGGCTCTTGCCCTTTCCCCGGCTCCGACCCCGCCATCCCGCATTGTCAAGGAGCGCCGCGCGACATTTCGCGCCACTCCGGCGCAGCAGGCGCGGCGTCCGCATGCAGGCACGGCATGGAACAATCTTCACCTTGCAGGCGATTATATCGATACTGGCTTGCCTGCTACGATTGAAGGCGCTATTCGCTCGGGCATCGTAGCGGCGGGCTGTGTAACCCGAGGCCGCGACTCGGAATTGGCGCCGGCCGGGTTCCGGCCCCCGGCGTCATCGCTCCCGACAACCGCCCAGGACCGTGAACGCGCGATGTCATGACGAGTGGGATAACGGCGAAGAAGAACAATACGGCCGTGCTCGATGGCGAGGCGTATCCGCCGGGGATCGATGCCGCGATCGAGCGCTCGGTCGCCTCGCTGCTGTCGCGGCAGCACGCGGATGGTCACTGGGTGTTCGAGCTCGAAGCGGACGCGACGATCCCGGCCGAATACATATTGCTGCGGCACTGGCTCGGCACGATCGACGAGGATGGCTACCCGGCGACCGAGCAGCGCCTCGCGCGCTATCTGCGCGAGATCCAGGACGAGGACGGCGGATGGCCGCTGTTCCATGGCGGCGCCCCCGATATCAGCGCCTCCGTCAAGGCGTATTTCGCGCTGAAGATGGCCGGCGATCCGCCGGACGCGCCGCATATGACGCGGGCCCGCGCGCTGATCCTGTCCCGCGGCGGCGCGCGCCAGTCGAACGTGTTCACGCGGATCATGCTGGCGTTGTGGGGCGAGGCGCCGTGGCGCGCCGTGCCGGTCATGCCGGTCGAGATCATGCTGCTGCCCGGCTGGTTCCCGTTTCATATCGAAAAGGTGTCGTACTGGTCGCGCACCGTGCTGGTGCCGCTGCTCGTGCTGATGGCCATGCGGCCGACGCCCCGGAACCCGCGCGGCGTCACGATCGGCGAGTTGTTTACAGAGCCTCCCGAGGAGGTGGGGGACTGGATTTCGCCGCCGAACCCGACCGCCATCGGACACGCGTTCGCGCTGCTCGATCGGCTGGTTCGGCTGGCCGAGCCGCTGTTTCCGGCCGATGCACGGCGGCGCGCGATCGATCGCGCCGTGGCGTTTGTTACCGAGCGGCTCAACGGTGAGGACGGTCTCGGGGCCATCTACCCGGCGATGGCCAATGCGTTGATGATGTATGATTGCCTGGGGTACCCGCCGGATCATCCGAACTGTGCGATGGCGGCGGCCTCTCTGCGCAAGCTGCTCGTCGCCGACGGCGAGCGCGGCTATTGCCAGCCCTGCGTCTCGCCGGTGTGGGACACCGCGCTCGCCGCGCACGCGCTGATGGAGGTCGGCGAGCCGCGGCTGACGCCGGCGATCCGCCGCTCGCTCGACTGGCTCGAGAGGCGGCAGGTGCTCGACACGGTTGGCGACTGGGCCGCGGCGCGTCCCGGCTTGCGGCCGGGCGGGTGGGCCTTCCAATACGCCAATCCCTACTACCCCGATCTCGACGACACCGCGGCCGTTGCGCTGGCGCTGAGCCGGTTCGACGGGGCCCGCTACAAGAACGCGATCGACCGCGCCGCCGAATGGGTCATCGGGATGCAGAGCCGCAACGGCGGCTGGGCTTCGTTCGACGCCGACAACACGCATTACTACCTGAACCATATACCGTTCGCCGATCACGGCGCGCTGCTCGACCCGCCGACCGCCGATGTCAGCGCCCGCTGCGTCGGGTTTCTCGCCCAGATCGGCACGACCTCCGATCATCCGGCGCTGGCCGGCGGGGTCGATTTTCTGCTGCGCGAGCAGGAGGCGGACGGCAGCTGGTTCGGCCGTTGGGGCACGAACTACATCTACGGCACGTGGTCGGTGTTGAGCGCGCTGAACGCGGCCGGCGCCGACCCGGGTGCGCCGCCGGTGCGGCGGGCCGTTGAATGGCTGGTCGCGCGTCAGCGTCCCGATGGGGGGTGGGGCGAAAGCGGCGAGAGCTACTACCCCGGCGTACCGCACGGCGAGGCTCCCTCCAGCACCGCCTCGCAAACCGCCTGGGCGCTATTGGCGCTGATGGCGGCCGGCGAAGCCGACAATCCCGCGGTCGGGCGCGGCATCGCCTATCTGATCGCGACGCAGGACCGCGACGGTAACTGGGACGAGCCGTGGTACACGGCGGTCGGGTTCCCGCGCGTGTTCTACCTGCGCTACCACGGCTATCGGGCGTTCTTCCCGTTATGGGCGCTGGCGCGCTACCGCCGCCTCTCCGTGGCCAATTCGCGACGGGTCCCGTTCGGTCTGTGACGCGGCCGCCCGAACGCCGCTAAAATCGCCGCAATCGCATCGTACGCTGCGCTTCGATCGACACCCGAAGAGGCGCTATGGCGCATTCACGCGATTCCCTGCTCGACGATGGAAATTCCCAGATCGTCCGTTGAAATTCGCTGTTCGGGTCTGCCGGTTTCCCTGTTCCCCTCGCCTGAGGATTTCCCCCAAGTCCCTGTCCGAAATAGAGAAAACGACGGAAGGCCCGCCCCGGAACGAGACAGATTCCCTGCGAGCAGGGAATCCAGCTTTGCCGCCCGGCCCTAGCGCATATTGCCGGTATGGCCGAGCGAATAGCGGCCGGGTTGCGGCCATACGGTCAGGCCGTGCGGCTCGCGGCCGACCGGGATCTTGGTCACCGCACCGGTCGTGGTGTCGATCGCATAGACGGCGCTGTGATACCGCCCGGACAGCCATAGGGTTTTGCCGTCGGCGCTGACATTGCCCATGTCGGGGCTGCCGCCGCCCGGTATCGGCCAGTTCGCGACGACCGAGCGGGTCGCGAAATCGATCACCGACACGCTGCCCGGCCGCATATGATGGCCGTCATAGCCGCGGTTCGCGACATACAGCCTGGTGCCGTCGCGGCTCGGATACAGCCCGTGCGCGCCCGGACCGGTCGGGATGAAGCCGATCTCGGCGAATCTGTCGCCGTCCACGAGAAACACTCCATTGGCCATCATGTCGGCGACGAAGAACACCGTCCCGTCCGGCGAGACGCGGATGTCCTGCGGCATCCCGCCCCGCGAAAACTGGATGCGGCCAACGACTTTCCGATCGGCTATATCGACTTTCACCACCCCGCCATTGAACTCGCAGGTGAAGATCGCGTACCTGCCGTCGATTGAGTAATCGGCGTGGTTGACGCCGGCGCAGAGCGGCGTCGGGATCGAATACTGCAACGCCATCGTGTGCGGGTCGCGGAAATCAAGGCGCCGCAGCCGTTCGGCGACCACGATCGCGGACTTGCCGTCCGGTGTGAAATAGAGATTGTACGGATCGGCGACCGGGATCGGAGCGCCCGGCCTGCCGGTTTTCGGATCGATCGGCGTCAGGCTCCCCTCGGCGCCCCGACGCCCGTTATTTGTAACCCACAGGGTCTTCAGGTCCCAGGACGGGACGATATGCTGCGGATCCGTGCCGGCCGGGAAGCTGTCCACGACCTCGCGCCGCGCCGGATCTATGACATAAACCCGGTCTGCGCCGAGGCTTGGGACATAGACTCGCGGCAGGTCCTGGGCCAGCTCCGGGCTGACATGACCGGGCCCGGTCTCGCTGTACAGGTTGCGCGGATCGACGACGGGCGGCATCCCGGGCAGCGTGTCGATCTCGGCCTGCACCGGTTCGGAAATCGCGGTGCATAAGATCAGGACAAGCGCGAAAGGCAGAAGCGCGTTGGGGCGCGCGCGCCCGATGCGTCCGGGGTGCCGCGATGCACGAGCCCGGCTCCGGCGGAGCGGCGACACTCCGCGAACTCAGCGCAGGTGCTGCGGCAAGCCGGCGATCGCGGAGTCGATCAGCGCGCCGCCGCGGCGCTGATCGATCTCCGACGCGATAACCTCGCGCGCCGCGTCGATCGCGGTATCGACGGCTGCGGCGCGGACCTCTGCGGTGGCGCGAGCCTCCGCCTGCGCGATTCGCTCCTCGGCGAGACGCTGGCGGCGCGCCAGCGATTGTTCCAGATCGCTCGCCGCCTGCGCCGCGAGCCGCTCGGCTTCCTCCTTGGCGTGAGCGACAATGGCCTGCGCCTGTGCCACCGCCTCCTGTTCCTGGCGCCGATAGTCGGCGAGCAGCTGCTCCGCCTCCTCGCGCAAGCGCCGCGCCTCGTCGAGTTCGCTGCGGATGCGCACCGCGCGCTCGTCGAGGGCGCTCGTGACCGCCCGGCTCGCCGGTTTCCATATCAGCGCGATCAGGATCACGATCGAGATCAGCACCCAGAAGTGATGATCGTGCAGCAGATCGCTCATTTATCGCGCCCGTCCCGCGACTGCGTTGTCGACCGCCGCCGCCAGCCGCGCCTGGTTCGGCACCGAGCCGGTAAGCTTCTCGACAACTGCCTGCGCGACATCGGCGGCGATGCCGCGGACCTCGGACAGAGCTTGCTGCTTGGTGTCGGCAATGCGGCGCTCGGCTTCGTCGATCTGCTTGGCGAGCGCGGCCGCCAACGCGTGCTGACGCTCCGCGGCATTGGCGGCGAGCCGGTCGGTCGTTTCCTTGAGTGCCGCCTGAGCCTCGGCGCGCGCCTGCGCCATCGTCCGCTGAAACGCGGCGTTGGCTGCCTCCGCCTCGGCTTTCAGCTCGGCGGCGCGCGCCAGATCGTCCTCCCGCCGCTGCCGGCGCGCGTCGATCGCGGCCGTCACCCGCGGCAGCCCGATCCACGACATCAGGATGTAAAGGACGATGAACGTGACCGCGAGCCAGAACAGCTGCGACGGGAACGTCTCTATGTCGAGTTGCGGCATCGGAACGGCCCTCGCGCGCGATCGGCGGAGCTAGAACACGAACAGGATCAGAAACGCGATCGCGAGACCGAACAGCCCGGTCGCCTCGGCCAGCGCGAAGCCGAGAAACGCGAAGGGCTGGACCTGCGACTGCGAGGCCGGGTTGCGGGCGACCGCCGCTATCAGCGACGAGAACACGTTGCCGATGCCGACGCCGGCGCCGACCAGGGCGATGCAGGCGAGGCCGGCGCCGATCATTTTCGCGGAAGCGAGGTCCATGTGCGTTTTCCTTGTGTCAGGGGAGGGAAAGACAGGTCCGATGGACCCGATATCAATGCAGGTGCAGCGCGTCCCGCAAATAGAGGCAGGTCAGGATCGCGAAGACATAAGCCTGCAGCACCGCGACCAGCAGTTCGAGCGCGTACAGCGCGACATTGATGCCGACCGGCAGGATCGCGAAGATGCCGACCGCCGCCGCGAACCCGCCGAAGATCGCGAGCATCGTGTGCCCGGCCAGCATGTTGGCGAATAGCCGGATCGACAGCGTGAACGGCCGGATCAGATAGGACAGGATTTCGATCGGCACCAGCACGACGAGCAGCACCCACGATACCCCGGGGGGCACGAACAAGGTCATAAAATGCGCCCCGTGCTTGACGATGCCGATGATCGTGACGCCGATGAACACGACGATCGCCAGCGCGAAGGTGACGATGATGTGGCTCGTCACCGTGAAACTCCACGGCACCAGCCCAAACAGATTGGCGAACAGGATGAACAGGAAAAGCGTAAAGACAAACGGCAGATAGGGCCGCGCGCCGTCGCCGGCGTTGGTATCCACCATGTCGACGACAAATTCGTAAAGCATTTCGGCGACCGACTGTACCCGCCCGGGCACGAGCGCCGCCTTGCGCGTACCGAGAACGATCAGCGCCGTTACCGCCGCGACGACGATCGTCATCAGCAGCGCCGAGTTCGTGTACGACAGATCGACCCCGCCGATATGAAGCGGAACAAGCGGATGGATCTCGAACTGGTGCAGCGGGTGAAGCTCCATCGCGCCCTATTCCGCGTCGTCCCACTTGTCGTCGGCGCGTCTCTTGCCCGCATCGGGC